>JAFVDC010000092.1 GCA_017478685.1 Bacteroidales bacterium
GCATAGACGCGCTCAACCAGTACAGCCGGATCCTGCTTGAGGCTTGAAAGAATGCTGTCCCAGGAGGTTGTCTGGAGCCTGTCAAGAAGGCCCTGGAGGTTGTTTCCGTCCGGGAGAAGGATGTACATGAAGAACTTATGGTTGGCGTAGGGGAGGGCCAGCACCTTGTAGCCGTCCATTTCGGCATATCTGTGCCTACGCATGTTGTTCATCATTTTCACCTGTTTCACCGAGCCGTCTTCCATGGTGAAATTCTCGTCTCTTGTTGCGTATTCAAGGAACATAGGGGCATACTCGCTGCCGGCCCATTTTGCCTTGAAGTAGAGGGCGTTCATGAGGTAGGCGGCGGCATCGGCCGAAATGTCCGAAGGCTCCATGACCTTGTCGATGAAGCCGTTGGTGCTGCGGCTGGCCCAGTCGTTGATGCGGGCGGCAATCTGGGCGGCGTCGGCAAAATCCATGTTGTCGATGGCGGCGTAAAAGCAATCCTCCACCGTCTTTTTGAAGGATGGCTGGAGCGGGAACTTGTTGTTGACAAGAAGGGCGTCCGTTACTTTGAGCGTAACATCGAGGTCCACGGCGGGAAGCTGCTCAAGAAGGATCCGGCTGTACTGGTTGAGCGCGTCTATGCCATCTGCGCCATAACCAAGGAAGTCCGTAATTTCCTGGAGGGTTTCTCCTTGGGCGCCGTTTGCCGTCATGGCAAGGGCGTACTGAAGGCTAAGGGGGGAGCACACCAGGTTTTCTCCGCTGTAAAGCTGCTTCAGGAAGCGGAAGGCCATGGCATTCCCGGCCGAAACATAGCCCTTCTGGGTGTCTGATAGCGTCACTTTGGTAATTTGCTCCGTAGGGGAGGGGGACTGGACCGTGATGGGGTCTTTGACCGTGACTTCTTTACTGCAGGAAGTAAGCGCCATGATGCACATGGCCGATACAAAAAAGAAACGATGTCTCATGGCATTACCACTTATTATAGTGAATGTTTTCCGGTTTCCACTTGTCCTTGGGCTTTTCCTTGCCGCCGGGATGGCCAACGGGGACAATGCAGTAGGGCTTGATGTCTTCCGGCAGGCCCAGGGCCTCGATTGCGGGGTTCATGCGGTCTTCATAGGGATAGCATGCCGTCCATACCGCACCAAGGCCGATAGCCTCAGCCGCCAGCAGAAGGTTCTCCGTTGCCGCTGCGCAGTCGGCGGTCCAGTTGCGGTTTTCCCCGCCCATGGCGCGGGTGGTTTTGCCGCACACCACAATTGCTACGGGAGCCTTGGCTATCATCTTGTTGAACCCGCCTGCAAGTTTCTCCTTGATGGCTTCATCCGTCACCACAACAAAGCGCCACGGCTGAAGGTTCATGCCGGAAGGAGCCGCCATCGCGGCCCTGAGGAGAGTCTCCACCTGCTCCTGGGAAACAGGCTCATTGGTGTACGTACGCACGCTTTTGCGGGCGTGGATGGTCTCAAGAGCTGCATTCTGCTCCTGTGCCATGGCCGAAGTAATGCTTGTCATTGCTATAAGTGCTACGAGGATGGATTTGAGTGTTGACATGGCGTCCGGTTTATTTGTTTACTCACAAAGATAATAAGTTTCTTTCTGACGGGCAATGGTTTATAATGGTATTTCCTCTTCTTTTGCAGATGCGCCGGAGATTTGCTATCTTTGCAATTATGAATACACACGTAGTTATAATGGCCGGTGGCATTGGAAGCAGGCTGTGGCCGCTTTCCACCCCGGATGTCCCCAAGCAGTTCATAGACGTCCTTGGAGTAGGGCGTTCCCTTATCCAACTCACCGTAGACCGCTTTGCTCCGCTCTGCCGCCCGGAGAACTTCTGGGTTGTGACAGGGGAAAAGTATGTCCAGCTGGTAAAACAGCAACTTCCCCAGATTCCCGCAGACCAGATCCTGGCCGAACCTGAGGGCCGAAACACCGCCCCCTGCATTGCCTACGCTTCCTAGAAAATCCAGAAGAAGGACCCTGAGGCCAATATAGTGGTTACTCCCGCAGACGCCCTTGTGCTCCGCACGGCAGAATTCGCCGAAACCATCGGCAAGGCCCTGGAATTCACCGAAGAACGCGACGCCATTGTAACCGTCGGCATCGCTCCTTCTCGCCCGGAAACCGGCTATGGCTACATCCATGCCGCAGAGGCGCTCCGCGGCCAGATAGTGAAAGTGAGTGAGTTCAAGGAAAAACCGGACCTTGATACCGCAATCGGCTATCTTGAAGACGGCCATTACTTCTGGAACGCCGGCATCTTCGTGTGGAACGTGAACACCATTGTCACCGAACTCCGCAGCTATGCCCCCCAGATAGCCGGAGTAATGGATGAACTGGCGCCGGCTCTGTTTACAGAAGAGGAACAGCAGGAGCTCCGCCGCCTTTTCCCCACCTGCGAAAAAATATCCATAGACTACGCCGTAATGGAGAAAAGTCCCCGCATCTATGTAATTGCCGAAGACCTTGCCTGGAGCGACCTCGGCAGCTGGGGTTCCGTCATGACCCACCTCAAGGCCGACGAAGACGGAAACACCGCCGTAGGGCAGGACGTACGCCTTTTTGACTGCAACAACTGCCTGGTTCATGTGGCCGGAGAAAAGAGGGTTGTGGTGGAAGGCCTTGACGGATACATAGTTGCAGAGTCCAAGGACAGCCTCCTTGTGTGTCGCCTTTCCCAGGAACAGCACATAAAGGACTTTTCTGCGTAAATTTTTTAAAAATTTTATTGCAGATTCAA
>JAFVDC010000093.1 GCA_017478685.1 Bacteroidales bacterium
AACAGTGAGCAGAAAAACGCCGTCCAGTGCACTGGCGGCCCCATGCTCATAGTAGCGGGAGCGGGGTCTGGAAAAACCCGGGTATTAACTTCCCGAATTGCATATCTTATTGAAAATGGGGTGGCTCCTGAGCGCATCCTGGCCCTTACCTTTACCAAAAAGGCGGCCGGTGAGATGAAGGAGAGAATCGGCCTCATGGTAGGTGAAAGGAAGGCCCGCCGCTTGTGGATGGGCACCTTCCACTCCGTTTTCATAAGGTTCCTCAGGGATTATGCCGAAAAAATCGGCTTTCCGGCCTCCTTCACCATATATGACCAGACAGATTCCGTGAGCGCTGTAAAAACCTGCATCAAGAACCTCCAGCTTGACGACAAGGTGTACAAGCCCCGCGAGGTCCTCTCACGCATATCCAAGGCCAAAAACGACCTTGTGACGCCAACCCCTTACGCAAATGGGGCGGGAGGTTACAAAGAGGAAGACATCCACCACAAAAAACCGGAGATATACCGCATCTACGCCGCCTATTGCCAGCTTTGCAAGCAGTCCGGCGTAATGGACTTCGACGACATCCTCCTTTACACCAATATTCTTTTAAGGAATGTCCCGGAGGCTCTTCAGGACATTGCCGCCCGCTTCGATCACATCCTTGTGGATGAGTACCAGGACACCAACATGGCCCAGTACCTTATTCTTAGGAAACTGGCATCTGGCCATCAGAACATCTGCGTGGTAGGTGACGACTCCCAGTCCATATATGGCTTCCGCGGCGCCCAGATCCAGAATATCCTAAATTTCCAGAAGGATTTCCCGGGCGCGCGCATCTTCCGCCTTGTGAACAACTACCGCTCCACCCAGACCATAGTCAATGCGGCAAACACCCTGATTGCCCGCAATGAAAGCAGAATACCCAAGGACTGCATTTCCATGGGCGACAAGGGGGAACTCATTCATGTGGTGCGCTCCTTCACGGAGCAGGAGGAGGCCATGCAAACGGCTTCGGCAATAATCCAGCGCATACGCACGGATGGTGCTCAGTACCAGGACTTTGCCATCCTGTATCGCACCAACGCCCAGTCAAGGGCCCTTGAAGAGCAGCTTCGGCGCCGCAATATCCCCTACATGATCTACTCCGGCAATTCATTCTTTGAAAGGGCCGAAGTCAAGGACATGATGGCGTATTTCAAGCTTGCGGTAAATGTCAACGACGACGAATCCTTCAAGCGGATTGTCAACAAGCCCGCCAGGGGGATAGGGGACACATCCCTCAACGCCCTTTCGGCCGCAGCCCGCGAAAACGGGGTGTCGCTCTTTGCGGCGGCCTCCCTGCCGGGGCTGGAGAAATTCGGCCTCAGGGATGCCGCAGCCGCCAAAATCCGTGCATTCTGCACCATGATTTCAAAGGCCGCAGAATCCAGTACGGATGCCTATGACTTTGCCATGACCCTTGCCCAGGAAAGCGGCCTTTACCTTTTTTACAAGGCCGATACTTCCGTGGAGGGCCAGTCAAGATTCGCAAACGTTGAGGAACTCCTCAACAGCGTCAAGGCCTACGTCGAGGAAGTCCACGGGGAATTCCGCAATTCCATGGTTGAGGACGGCGCCGTATCTGATGCCTCCGAAATCCCGGATTCAGACCTTCCCAATGTCACCCTTGCCGATTACCTTGAGAATGTATCGCTGCTTTCCAATGTGGATGTGTCGGATGAAGAATCGGCCAACAAAGTGGCTCTCATGACGGTTCATACCGCAAAGGGCCTGGAGTTCCCGTATGTTTTCATAACCGGTATGGAGGAAAACCTTTTCCCTTCCGGCGGCTGGATGGTCACCCCTCAGGAGATGGAAGAGGAAAGGAGGCTTTTCTACGTTGCCCTCACAAGGGCCAAGCGCGCCGTTACCGTTTCTTTCGCGGACACCCGCATGAGAAACGGCAAGCACGAGTCCAATTCCCCAAGTCGTTTCATTCGGGAGATAGCCCCCCAGTACCTGGATCATCCGCTTACCAAAAGCGACATTCAGGACCGTGAGTCCCAGGACAGTTCTCCCGGCTTCAGGTGGGGCTCCTTCACCACCCGCCGCACGGTTATCCCTTCCCAGGACCGCCGGTCGGGGCCGGTGGTGACTGAGCGTCGTGCTGCCGGCGTCATGCCCGGCGCAGACCGGGCATCCTTGAAGCCGCCCGTGATAGACCCTGAATTCGTTCCGGACCCCATGTCTTCCTTCAAGGCAGGAGACCGCATAGAGCACAACCGTTTTGGCGCCGGAGAGATCCTGGAAATCACCGGTCAGGTGCCGGATCTCAAGGCCAAGGTGCATTTTGACCAGTACGGAGACAAACTTCTAATCCTCAAATTTGCTAAAATGAGGCATAAATAGGCCGTAAAAGTGCTGAAAAATAAAAAAGAAAAA
>JAFVDC010000094.1 GCA_017478685.1 Bacteroidales bacterium
AAGGCCGCGGTTTTGTCCCGGCCGAGGAGCAGCGGGATGAGAACACGCCCATCGGAACCATTCCCGTGGACGCCATCTACACCCCTATCAAGAAGGTCAACTGGACCGTGGAAAACTACCGCGTGGAACAGAAGACCGACTACGAAAAGCTGAACCTGGAGATTGTCACCGACGGTTCCATCTCTCCGGAAGCCGCCCTGCAGGATGCAGCCAACATCCTCATCTACCATTTCAAGCTCTTTACCGACGACAAGAAGATCGCTATCGAGTCTTCCGTGGAGTCCGACAGCAAGGAACTTGACGAGGAGTCCCTGAGGATGCGTCATCTCCTTCTCACCAAGCTTTCCGACATGGGCCTCTCCGTGAGAGCCTTCAACTGCCTGAAAGCCGCCGACATCGACACGTTCGCCGACCTGGTCTCTTACAGCCGCGCCGAGCTGATGAAGTTCCGCAACTTCGGCCGTAAGTCCCTGAACGAAATCGACCTCCTGGTGGAGAAGATGAAGCTTTCCTTCGGAATGGATGTCACCAAGTACAATATTGAACCTAAGAAAAAGATCGTTTAACAATGAGACACAATAGAGCAGTCAATCATCTTGGTCGTAAGAGCGGTCACCGCAAGGCGATGCTCGCCAACATGGCATCCTCCCTCATCCTGAAGAAGAGGATCACCACCACCGAGGCTAAGGCAAAGGCCCTCAAGCCCTACCTTGAGCCCCTCGTGACCAAGTCAAAAGAAGATACAACTCACTCCCGCCGCATTGTCTTCAGCTACCTGAAAGACAAAGAGGCCACTGCCGAACTTTTCCGCACCATCGCCCCTAAGGTGGCCGACCGTCCCGGTGGATACCTCCGTATCCTCCACACCGGTTTCCGCCAGGGTGACGCTTCAGAAATGGTGCTGGTAGAATTCGTGGACTTCAACGAGGCCGCCCTTGCTTCCGGCAAGAAAGAGGCCAAGAAGACCACCCGCCGCAGCCGCGCAAAGAAGGCCGAAGAAGCCGCTCCCGCAGCTGAAGCAGAGGCTCCTGCAGCAGAGTAAGAGAAACTCACTTCGTTAAAAAACCCGGTCTCACTTATGAGGCCGGGCTTTTTTATGCTTCAATGAGGGGGAAGGCCAGCACAAACCTGGCGCCGTCCGTGTGCTCCGTATCCAGCCATACATGGCCGTTTAGGTTGGCTGCGATAAGCCGGCATACGCTGAGGCCAAGGCCGGCTCCCTGCTTGTTGTTGTCCAGCTTCACAAAGCGGTCGAAGATTTCTTCGGCTTTTTCGGCGGGCACACCTGGACCGGTATCGGCCACATAGAAGGTGATCTCCCCGGGATTCTCCACCAGGGAACTGCCAATCACTATTTCTCCGCTGGTGGTGTACTTGCAGGCGTTTGTGAGGAAGTTCACAAGGATCTGCTGCACGCGGATGCCGTCCGTGATATAGCGCGCGTCTTCATCGATTCCGGGCTGGCGAACGATGGCAACTCCAAGGGGAATGTTGTGGTCTATGGATCTTATGGCCATGCGCGCTATCTGGTTGAGGTTGGTGGGACCCATGTTTACGGCATACCGCCCGTTTTCCATGTCCGAGAGGTTGAGCATGTCGTTGACCATCACCATGAGCATCTGCGCGTTGTTCATCACGTAATCCAGGTATTCGGACTTCTCTTCGTCGGTGTTGTAGCCGTCCGGCATGCACAGGAGCTGGGAAAAACCGATGATGGAATTGAGCGGAGTGCGGATTTCATGGCTCATGTTCTGGACGAACGCCACCTTCATGTCGTTGGCTTTTTCGGCCATGTTGCGGGCCTTCTTGAGGGAAGACATGCTGTGGCTCATTGTCATCACTATTATTGCGCCGATGCCAACGAGAATGAAAAACAACGCCCACATGATTGCCTTTTTGTGGGCCTGCCACAGGGTGTGGGGACCTTCCACCACGCGGGCGTCTTCCGGAATCAGGGCGGTATTAAGGTCGAAGTGCTTCATGGCCTTGTAGTTGAGCGACGCAATGCCGGCCTCCATGTGGAAAAGATGCATCTGGGAAGGCTGCGACCCGTGATCCAGGACATCCAGGATGCGCTGCCTGGTTATGCGCCTGTACTCCCTTGGAGAGTAGCTGTAGAATCCAATCAGGTGAGGGTGCGTGTTCATGTCGGACTCATAGAGCGTATATGTGGGGGCCAGGGATTCTATGAGGCGCAGCGTATTGTGCCTGGTGGAAACATTCTCAAGATAGTCTTTCCTCACAAGCCATGAACCGAAAAGGACAGCGGTGTCCGGGCCGGAATCCTCCCTGAGGGCGGCAAGGAGTTCGTCCGTGCTGGAGTAGAGGGAATGTATTACCCTATACGAAACATTCGGATATGTCTGGGTGATGTACTGCTCTATCCTCCACTGGTATTCCTTGCACATGTAATTCTCCCCGGCAACAAAGATAAGCTTCTTGAGATCCGGCTGCACCCTGAATATGAGGTCTACGGTGCGCCTGTACATGAACGGAACCTCAATGAGGGTGTAGTTTATGCCCAGATTGTCAAAGGTGGAAACTGGATATCTTTTGGCCGAAGGGTCTCCGGGGCCGTTGAGAGTGTATCCTACCGCGCAGTAGTAGTCCTGTTCTCCTATGAGGATTATGGGGACTCCCTCCCAGCGCTTGTGTACGTAAAGGGTGAAATTGAAGATGCTGCCGCCCACCATTATGACAAGGGAAGGACGCGTCTTTTGTGCCTCCAGGGCTTCCTGCACGCTGCCGATAAGCGAGCTTACGTTGGGGTGGGACAGGAGCTGGAAACGGTTGATGTTGACGGAGATATCCTCCCTTTCCCGGTCCAGTTCAAGTATCGGCTCCAGAATACCTTGTTCCCACTCACTTGACGCAGTGTGTGAAGACAGAATCAGAATGTCCTTGTCTGTCTGAGCAAAAGATGCCAGCGGAGCAGCAAGAAGTGCCATCAGGAGAAGGCACAGGTGTAAGTGGCGCAGCATAACGGTGTGGTCTTCACTGCAAAGATAGGAAAAACTTTCTGATTTGGCGGCATTTAACTCACGGGAATGATCCCATTCTTATGAAAAATGGTTTAGGCCGAATCGGAATCAGTTGGCTTATAATCCTTTGGCGACACTCCAAATTTGTCCCGGAAACAGCGGGAGAAGTAAGACAGGGAGTTGAAGCCTACCATCGTGGCGATTTCGGCGATGGGCCAGGTCTTCTCCGAAATGAGTTTTGCAGCTTTTGCAAGGCGGTATTCCTTGATGTAGTCGTTTACCGGGATGTCTGTAATTACTTTCATCTTCCGGTAAAGGGTGGACCTGCTCATGTGAAGTTCATCGGCCAAAGTATTTACGTTCAGGGATGGATCTCCGATATTTGCCTCAAGGACGTTTGTGACGCGGTCCATGAACCGCAGGTTCTCCGGAGTGGCCGCGCGCCTTGCAAGCTCCCGTTGGAGCGCTTCCATATTCATTTGACGCAGTTTTTTTATCAAAACCCTGACAGCCAGCGCAATAAGGAGAAGCAGCAGTACTATTTCTCCTATAATTGCCGGAACCGTCAGATACCACGGCGGCAGTATCCTTATATCCAGGCCCTTTACCGGCTCTCCGGGAAATGAATTAAGGGGATTTGCCCTCACTTCCAGCCTATAATGCCCGGGACGCAGGTTGGAGAAACTCAAAAGGTGGCTCTGCTCAATGTCTATCCAGTCTTCACTTTGTCCAAGGAGCCTGTACTGATATGTTTTCATTCCTGAGGAAGAGTAATCAAGGTCGGCAAAGCCTATGCTGAACATCTTCTGGCCTGGTCCAAGCACAACTTCGTCTGTGGGGCCGGGTTTTACCTCTGAATTATATATATTAAAGCGGGTGAACACAATCTTGGAGGGCCGGGGCGGGAAGTTGAAGGCTTCCGGCCGAAATCTTACAAAGCCCTTCACCCCTCCAAAATAGAAAGTGCCGTCAGGGGCTTTCATTCCAGATTTGAAGTTGAACTGGTCTCCGGCAAGGCCGCTCCGGTGGTCGAAACGCAGCACCCTGTCACGTTTGGGAGTTATATGGAAAAGACCGTGATTGGTGCTGCCCCAGATTCCGCCGGCGCTGTCTTCCAGCAGCATATAAATCATGTTGTTGGGCAGTCCGTCTTCCTCTGTCCACTGTTTTTCCTTTGTCCTTGAAATTTGGTTGTAATATATGAGCCCGGAGTCCTCCGTCCCAAACCACAGGTGGTGGGCCGAATCTTCCAGCATGCAGGTAATATACGGGTCCATATTGTCCGTACTGATCCAGATTCCGGTATCGGGGTCCAAGCGGAAAACCCCTTGCCCCATTGTGGCGAACCATAGCGAGCCGTAGAAATCTTGCAGGATGTCGGTCACATGTGTACTGATTAGATTTTCGACCACCCTTGAAAAACGGTCCGTGGAGGCGTCGTATTTGAAAAGGCCTTTTTCAGTTCCTATCCATATTGTGCCTGAAAGGTCTTTATATATGGAATAGGCACTGTTTTCTCCGGGGCTGCCGCCTTCAGAGACCAGTGTATACCGCCTATATGTTTTTGTGGCGGGGTTAAGCACAAACAGTCCCTGGCCGTAAGAACCAGCCCACAGTTTGCCATCAATGATTTCCAGCGCATGAATGTTGCCTGCGGGGAGAAATCCCGTTTCAAAACTGCCGTCTTCCGGGTGGAAGCGGTGCAGGCCGGCATCTTCCGTGCCTATCCAGATACTCCCGTCATCGGCCTGGCAAAACTCGCTGATATTCTTGCCGCGAAGCTGGTTTTTACCGGGGATGGGCCTGTACCTTTGGAAAAGGGATGCATACGGCGAGTAATAGTTTACGCCGCCGAAGTAGGTGCCAATCCATACTCCGCCATCATTGTCTTCGGTGAGGCAGAAAACGGCGTTGTCGGACAACTGATTTGAGATGTCGGCCGTATGAATCATCCGGGTGATGCCG
>JAFVDC010000095.1 GCA_017478685.1 Bacteroidales bacterium
ATATAATAAGCATTTTATGGTCTTATTATTAGATGCATCCAAGGGGCCGAATGTGACAGACGCGGCTAATAAATGTCATCCATTGAGATGTTTCCCCAGGAAGGGAGGGAGGGGTCGTCGATGGTGGCGTCTATGAAGCGGGCCGTGCCCTTAATGACGTCATTTTCAAGGAATGAGAGCACCTGAGGCAGCACCACAAGCATGTAGGCGGCAACGTCGTGGGTGCGGTCTTCGTACCTGTAAATGCTGTGGGGGTACTCCTTCTTGGCAAGCTTCTTGGCAATGTGGCTGCTGCCCCAAAGCCCGCGGCCGAAAAACGCCAGGGACTTGTAGGCCACCGCCTTGTCCGAGGTGCCGTGGAACATCAGGATGGGGCACGGCTGAGTCTTGAACTTAGGTGCGCCTTCCGTGCTAATGATGGCGCCGGCAAAACTCATGACCCCCTTGAAATTGAAGTCCGGAACAGGGCACTCTCCGCTAATTATGGCATATTCGGAAGCCAGGGAGATTATGGCCCCGGCCGAATTTCCGGAAATAACCAGGTTGTTTGTGTCAATGCCAAGTTCCGGGTGGCTTCTCAGGTATTCCACGGCCGAAAACACGTCCTCAACGCCCACATTCTGGGAATGCTCGAAGGCCTTTACCGCCTTGAAGGCCCCTGCAAGGCCGTTCCCCACCTTCACGTACTTCATCCCAAGGCGGTAGTCTATGGCAACAACGGGGTAGCCGTTCTCGTTGAGTTTCCTGTAAAAGTCCACCAGGTATTTGTCGTTGCGGGCTCCGGAAACGAAACCTCCGCCAAATGCGAACATCACGGCCGGTTTAGCCTTTCCGTCCAGGGTGGTTTCCGCCCCCGGTGCAGGCCGATAAATATCCAGTTTCAGGTCACAGGTGTCCCTGCTGGCAAAAGTGTAGGTTTCCTGTGCGTTTGCACTTAAGGCCGAAAAAAGAGCCAGGATTAAGGTGAGGCGTTTCATAAAGTGGATTCCAATGGTGTTCTAAACTGGGTATTTGCCCTGTAATGGGGCGCATAAAGGGACTCAATCACGGTGACTGGAGCCTGGAAAGTACCGGCGCGGGTAACGAAGAATTCCTCTGAAAGTTCCGTATTTTCCTCCGGATAGGAGTCAAAGTAGTATTCCGTTGCCGATGCCTTCACATTGCGGTAGCCCTGCGGCGTGAATCCCCACACGAAGCCGTGCCTGAGCGGGCGGATGAAGCCGTAGCCAATGTGTCCGGAAAGCTGCTGGACAGGGCTCAGGGAAGCCTCTCGACCAGCCGTGACCTTCACGAACGAGCGGTTTTCTCCGTTCCAGATCTTATAGACAACGCGAATCTTGTCGCCAACCTTCACGGGGGCGCCGGGAAGAATCTCCGTTTCAGGGAGATCCCTCGACTGCGCTCGGGATGACAGATAGAAACGGCGCTCAATGGTGAAGCCGTTTCCGGCGGCCTTGATGTCCTTGAAAGGAGCGTTGTATGTGGCCGAAAGAGCCAGCACCCTTGTATCCAGAACAGCCTCTGAGCCATCCAGGATGGAGGTAATGGCATCTATGAATGCAGGCTCTGTGTCCCACTTCTGCGTCTCCTTCTGGAGCATCAGCCACAGGCGGATGCCGTCTGCGACATCCTGTGAATAAGGATTCAGAAGATCGCAAAGCAGCGCGTGGGCATAAGCCTCGCTTTCAAGAAGCCCGCGCCAAGGCATTACGGCATTGGGGTAGTACCAGCCGCCGTCACGGTGCTCCACGGCGTATTCAAGGAGGGAGGCGACATCGGCCTTGAGGGACTTCTGCAACTTTGTCTTGGCAAGGGAAATGCCCCAGGCCTTTGCAAGTTCAAGGCCGCCGTCATTATTGAGCAAGTTCCTGAGAGTGAGGAGCCTCCGGGCCTTTGCCAGAATCTGGCCATTCATTCCCCTGCCCTCCTTGGCCGAAGGAGTGAGGTAGGACTTGGCGTCCTTCTTGAAGGCAGCCATGCGCTTCTTGGCGGTTTCCGTCACGGCTTTTTCCGTGAACGGGACGCCGGCGTAAAGGGCGCGGACATGCATATACTGGGCGTCCGAGAGCCATCCGCACCAATACGGCCGGACACTGCCAAACTGATTGGCGTCCAGGTATTTGACGGAAGAAGTGACATCCGGAACCTCGAATCCCCTGTCGCGGAGCTTTGCAAAGCGCTCCAGCATCACGGCGGTGATAACGGGCGAGGACGTCATGCCCTCGAACCAGCCGAAGCCGCCGTCGGAGTTGCGGCAGGCCAGGATCTTCGGGAGAATCTCTTCAGCGGAGGGGGACACCCCTTCCGGAGCATTTGCCCGGACAGGGTTGCGAAGCAACGCGGAGGAAGGGGTGTTCCCCTCCGCTGCCAGTGCAGAAGCCATGAGCCGCACATACCAGGCCTCGGAGAGGGAAAGGACGTCATTGCCGGAAGGCTCCACGTGGGACGGGATGGCATCCTTCACCATGTCCAGGACGGTGATTTCCTTAAGGGTGGCGGCGCTGCCGGGAACGTTCACAAAGCGGGAACGGAGCTCTTTCAGAAGCGCATCACGGTCCTTCCCGGCGTGCAGCACGGCCGAATGGGCCTCCGTAAGGGTCTGGGCTGCGGGATAAACCGGAATGTTCACACTAACGGCGTCGGAGAAGTCATCGGCCACAAAGGCGGCGGTGACAGATTCTTCGCTATGCTCAGAATGACAAAGAGGAACGGCTACCTGAATGACCTTGGTGACGGTTTCGCCGGCGGGAACGGTTACGGGGACCTGGGCGCTGCGGCCGTCAAACTGAAGCACAATCTTTCCGGAAACGGGGGCTTCGGCCACGGAAGAAACGGTTACAGCGGCATTCCAGACATCTCCTTCATAGAGGAAACGGGGCTCCTGGATGGCCACCTTCACGGGGATTGTCACCACCATTTCGCGTTCGGCGATGGCGTTACGCATGGAAGGGTCGTGAGCATACACGCGCACATAATAGGTGGAGAGTTTGTCGGAGGTGCGGAAGCTGAAGGTGAGCTTACCGTCCTTGTCGGAGAGAAGATGAGGCTGGAAAGTGAGCGCCTGGAGGAATTCGCTGCGGATTTTGGCATCCTCGGGGATTCCTGCATCTGCATCAAGGGCATCGGCCGAAACTGCCACCTCTTCTTCGGCCACCTCCATTGCCATGGGGGCGGGAGCGGCATCCATAAGGACGGTGTTCTTGCTCATGCGGGCCATGGCTTTGGTGCCGTAGCCCACCACCACAACGTCGTCGTATAACTCATTTCCAACGCTGCCGCAGGCCGAAACGACATCCACGTATGGCACGGAATAGTCGGCCTGGCTCACCACGGGCCAGTAATTGCGCGCCACGGCGTCCATGCTCTTGTCCCAGGCGGCGGCAAGGGCCTCAACACCGGAGTCCGTCTTGAGCGTGAAGGAGTATTCAGTGCCGGGATAAGCCTTGTCCTGGAAGCGCGTAAACTCCAGCGGCAGAACCAGTTTGGTGCGGGAACGCCTGTACTGGCGCTCGTATTTAACCGCCTTTCCGTCAATGAAATAGAAGAGTTGCAGGCGTACGGCATCCGGCCACGTTTCCTTGAAGTCGTAGCCAATTTCCTCAACCGTGCCGTCGTTCACCTTGATCTGGCGGGAGTCAAGCACCTGAGAATCCTTGCCGAAGACGGTGGCCTGGATCCAGGCGGCACCGCAGGCCGTTCCAACCACAGCCTCTATGCGGGAATCCACGGTTGACGGGCCTCCGATGAAAAAGCGCGAGCCGGTGACGCTCAGGGACTTCTCTCCGGGGAGAAGCGCAAGCACCTTGGTATCAGAGGTTTCCTTTATCTTTTCTCCGCTGGGGAGGGCGGTTTCCACTATGGCCGAAAGTATATACAGGCCGCTTTCCTTGATGGGGATAAGGACCTCTTCTCCGGAGGCGGCGGTGCCGCTGTACACGGTTGCAGTGCCGTTTTTGGTGAGGACATACTTGACATCAAGGGGAACGGGATTGCTCCAGACATCGCGAGCCTGGAAGATGGCCTTGATCTGGGTATCTCGCACCACATGGCGGGGCTCACGGCGCCAATAGTACCTGCCGGGCTGGTCTCCATCAAGGGAAAGCTCTGCGTCTTCGGCATTTACAACGGTTACGCCCACCTCAAGGTCACGGCTTATATAGAAGCCGTCATTGAAGGACAGGGTTTCCCCGGTGGAATCTGTGATGGTAACCTCTGCGTTGTAATAGCCCTCCTCCTTTGCGGGAATCTCAAAGCGGAAGGTGCCGTCCGGGCCGATTTCGACCTCAGTTTCAAGCACTTTGTCACTCCAGCGGGTTACGCTGAGCCTTGCTTTGGCTCCGCTTAGGCTGTGGCCGGAATAGGAGCTCACCTTGCCGCTCACGGGGACGGTGGAACCAACAAGATAGAGTTCCGTGCGCTTGTCAAAGCTTACATCAAAGGTAGGGAGCACGAATTCATCTACGCGGAAATAACTCCATTCCAGGGTTTTGGACCCGTCCATGACCTCCATTGAGAACATGCCGTTCCTGAGGCCGGTGGGAATAGTGAAGTCTCCGCTGGCAGAGCCAAAGTCTCCGGTCTTAAGCGTCTTTGTATCCAGAAGATTATGCTCTGAGTCAAAGAATTTCACCTCCAGTTTTCGGCCTTTGAGGGCTTCCAACTTGAGCATGGGGTCTCCTTTGTACACCACAAGCTTGTAACTGAGGACGTCTCCGGGGTTGTAGGCGCCGCGGTCACGGTAAACGTTGCATTTTACGGAATTGTCCGGGATATGGACGGAGGCCTCGCGCACAATGCTCACGGGGCGGGACTTGCGGTCTCCGCTCACTGCAACAAGGGAATAATAGGTCCTGGGGTGTGCCTTTATCTCCTTGTCTATGGCAGAAGGGAGTTTGGTGAAACCGCTCAGGGACACGGTGCTCTTTGCAACCTGAGTATCTCCTTTCATGAGAAGGATCTGGGCCTTTGCAAGAGGCTTTCCGGTCTTATAGTCGGCCACATACACTTTTCGGCCTTCAGCGTCCGTGCGGCTGGCGATTGATAGGGTGTACTTATCAAACTGGCACATTGTGCTCACCTTCCCGTTTACGGCCTCGGCGGTGTAGGAGCCGTCCTTTAGGGCCGGAAGGTCCAGACGGAGGGTGTCACGGACATAGAAGCTGTTTTTGGGGTTCTGGGCATTCCAGGCAGCCACTTTGTTCTTCCCTTCAAGGATTTTTACGGATGCCGAAGGAAGGTTCCGGAAAATGACGGTGATATGGTCCTTGTCCATGCTCATGTCAAGGTCCTTGGAGGTGAGGCGGCTGCCGAGGTTGTACACTCCGGCGTACCTTACCGCTATCTCCTGCTCCTTCTGGCGGAATGCGGCGCGGCGCTTCTCAAAGTCCTGGCACTTTTCATAAAGGGCCTTGTAATCCTCCGGCTTCGAGGTCTTTTTGTCTTCAAGCGCGGTCATGTCCATCTGGAGAAGGTCTCCTTCCGGGAACAAGGCAAGGGCGGTGCCGGGGTATGTGTCCTGAAGTTCCTTCAGGGCTTTGCGCTTGAGAGGCCGATCCTGGACGGAATTGTATTTTCGGCCAAGGAGGTAGTACTTGAGAGCTCCTTCCTGAGGGTATTTCCCGGCCACAATCCCTTCAAGGGCCTTAACAACATCATCCGAGTAGCGGTTTTGAAGAAGGCGCCAGTGGGCCCACTCATGATCCGAGCCCATAAACTGGGTGAGGGCACCGTTAAGGTAGGAGTCCACTCCACGGTGAAGGGCAGGGTTGTTGCCCTCCAGGGGATGCTCCTGAATGAATTTCCAAAGTTCTTCCTGGGTGCAGGGGTTTTTCCACTCCAGCATCCAGAGGAAGGTGACTATGGGCATGTCAAACTCCTTCACCTCACTTGCAAGAGTGGTCCAGAGGGCATCACGCTGCTTCCAGTCACGGCGCTGAACCGCATACACATATTTTGTGGCGGCATCCCAGAAGTCTACGGGGAGGCGTTTAACCTGCGCCTCCTTTTTGATCTGCTCCAGGATGGAGGCCTCCTTCTTGGGGAGGTCTGCCTTGGAGGCTTCGTCGTACTCTTTCCAAAGGGCAGTAAGGGTGTGACCGTCAGACATTGTAGCGGCATTTATTGCTCCGGCCCCGGTGAGGGCAAGAAGCAGGGATAACAACATTCTTTTCATATCCTTGGCTCATTTCAAGAATTGTGCTAAGTAAAAAGTGGTAACGCCTCACTTACTACAAAAGTGCTGCCACCTATATATATTACGGAGTCTTTGGTGGCAATTTCCAGGGCTTTTTTCACGGCATCGGCAACAGAAGGCATTACAATTGGGATCTCTCCGCTCGCTTCGCTCGGTCGAGATGACAGGAATCGGTCAAGGATGTCCAGGGCCGGGAGGGCGCGGGGCGTTGACGGAGAGGTGAAAATGTAGGTGGCGCTGCGGGGCATGAGGGGGATGATGGCGTCAAGGTCTTTGTCGGCCATTATACCATATACTATAATAAGGGGGCGGTTCATGGCCTCAAGCTGGGAGAAGTTGTGTTTTAGCGCATGGGCGTTGTGACCGATGTCCGCAATGACCAGAGGGTCCCTGCGAAGACGCTCCCAGCGGCCGTGGAAATGCATGTCACGGGCGGCGTGGATGATGCCGTCCAGGGCTTTTTCGTCGTGAATGCCAAGAATGTCAAGGGCGGCAAGGACTGTCCTTAGGTTCTGGCGCTGCACTTCTGCACCAAGGTCCATTGCCTGCAGGATGTCTTCACGGCGGTCCCAGAAAGTGGGATCTACCTCTTCGGCATATGTGAGAGGACAGAAACCCGCCGCCTTGGCATCAAACACCGGGCGGGTTTCTTCAGTGGCTTCTCCTATGAGAGCAGGAACCCCGGCCTTGAATATCCCGGCTTTTTCGGCGGCTATCTTGGGGATGGTGTCTCCAAGGAGGGCCATATGGTCATAGCCAATGCTGGTCACAATGGTAAGCAGCGGTTTTTCAAGGATGTTTGTAGAGTCCAGCCTGCCCCCCAAACCGGTTTCAATCACCGCCACATTCACCCCTGAATCGGCAAAATACTTGAAGGCCAGCCCGGTGGTAATTTCAAAGAAAGAAAGGTTGTTCTCCACTATCCAGGGAAGCCAATCCGTAAGTTGTTTGTGGACATATCCCTTAGAAATAAGGTCGTTTACCCTTATTCTCTCCCTAAAGTCCAGAATATGAGGGGAAGTGTACAGCCCAACCTTCAACCCGCACTTTGACAGTGCACTGGCCAGCAAATTTGCCACGCTGCCCTTGCCATTGGTGCCGGCAATGTGTATGGCCTTGAACTTCCGGGACGGATATCCAAGAAACGCGTCAAATGCCTGCATCCTTTCAAGGCCCGGCTTGTATGCTCCGGCGGTGAACCCGTCTTTCTGCACGGACGGGAACCGCTTGAAGATGTCTTCTATAAGAGAATTGTATGCTTCTTCTGTAAATTCCATAGTACAAAGATAAGTTTTTTTTACTACCTTTGGATTTGTTATGACAGAACTGCTGAACGCTTCCTACATCCTGGATGGGGTGCCTATGCCGCTCTCCCCTGCCAAAATGCTCCGTGAGTGCACCGCGGAACCTCCGCTGGAGCCGGACGGAGATCCCGCAACAATCGCAGACGAACACCTGGACCAGGATCCCCGCAGCTTTGACTTCAAGGAGGAAGACATAGAGTCCTATGGACAGGCCCTGGATGGCTTCAGGCGCAGCCTTCCGCTCCGCTTTGCCGGGCCGTACACTTCCGGAAAAGTGGCCCAGGCACTCATTGATGCCATCTGGATGAACGGTCATTTCCGCATGGGAGACCTCACCCTCAAAGCCGACTGGAAGTGGAACGGCAAGGAAATCGGCCTGCCTGCAGCATTCTATGATTCAGTGGAGGCGGCTTGCAGTTATATCGACGCCCTTGGCGTAAAGATTTCTCAGTACAGCCTCACCTCCGGCACGCCGTCAGTTGCCTTCAAGGCCACCACCGTGGCCGAAGAAGACGCCCCGGAAGACGAAGAAATCCTTCTTCGGGAACTCCCCTACCGCACTGCAAATCCCAGGATTTCCCGCCGCAGGAAGGTTGGTTCGGCATTTGTCCCTGAGGCCTCAGACTGGATAATATACATTCCCTTCGACACATGCGACTACCGTCTGGGCGGCTCTGCGCTGGCCCAGGCAATTGGCGCATCACCGTCGGTTTCTCCGGAAATAGGGGACGCAGACTACTTCATAGACTGCTACGAGGTTGTGCGCGAACTTGTGGAAGACGGCATTGTGAAGGCCGGAGTAACCGTAGCCGAAGGCGGGCTGTACACGGCCCTGAGGGCCATGGCTTCGGCCGGTACTGGAGCAGACATCTGCATAAAGGACATCTCCAAGGCCTACGGAGACGAACTCCCCGTGAGAATTCTGTTCTCGGAAGTCCCGGGCGTAATCATTCAGATTTCAGATATGGACTACGACTACGTAGACGCAGAACTTATCCTGCAGGACGTAGTATACTATCCCCTGGGACATCCCGTCCCCGGCACCCCCTCAATTAAGCTTTCAGAGCACACAGACCTCCCCCACATCCTCGAATCCCTCATGGGTTCCCTGGAAGGGGAAGACTAAAGCAGCTTTGCCGCTGTGTCTGAAAGTTCCGAGCGCTCTCCCTTACGCAGGAAAACGTGCTCAAACAGAGCCTGGCCGCGCATCTTTTCTCCAAGGTGCGTAAGGCCGTTGGACCACTGGTCCAGGAAGGGCTGGTCTATCTGGTAAATGTCACCGGTGAACACCATCTTGGTGCCTTCTCCGGCACGCGTAATGATGGTTTTTACCTCATGCGGGGTAAGGTTCTGGGCTTCGTCTACAATGAAATACACTTTACCAAGTGAACGGCCACGGATGTAGGCAAGCGGCGATATTATCAGTTTTTCGTCCTTGATAAGGCCCTCTATCTTCTGATACTGGCGGCTGCCGGGCTAGAAGCACCGTTTAATAACGTCCAGGTTGTCCATGAGAGGCTGGACGTAAGGGCTCATCTTGGACTTCTGGTCTCCGGGAAGGAAGCCGATGTCCTGGCCTCCAAGCACCACTGTGGGCCTTGTGAGGATAATTTGGTCGTAGTAGCCACACTGCTCAATTGCCGCGGCAAGGGCGATGAGGGTTTTACCAGTACCGGCACCGCCCGTTAGTGAAACCAGCGGGATGTGGGGATTCAGGCAGGCGTCAAGGGCAAACTTTTGTTCGTCGTTGCGCGGGCGGATTCCGCAGGCTTCCTTAGCCCTCACCAGCACAATCTCGTTGCGGACGGTGTCGTAGCGGGCGCAAACTGTATCCCCACCGAAATTGAACTTGTACAGCTGATTGGCGCGGGGTTCTTTTTCGGCCACCTCCTTCCAGGGAATGGCATTGTCCTGCCCATAGGCAAGGCGCTGGAGTTCGGCGGAATCGGCATCGGCAACAATTACCTCCTTTTCCAGGCCCACCATGACTTCGTCGTCCAAACGGTCACGGAGGTAGTCCTGAGCAGCCATGCCAACGGCCTTTGCCTTGAGACGGAGGTTGATGTCCTTAGTCACAAGCGCCACGAACTTTGACGGGTGCGTATCCCTTACCCACATTGCGGTGGAAAGAATGCGGTGGTCCTGGATGTCATCGCGGAAAAGGTCTTGGTACTCAGGCGCAAACGGATGGTTGGGCTCTATCTTTATATAGCCGAGTTTTTTTCCAAGCGGCACACCACGCGGGCCGAAATCGTGCTTGTCCGTGAGTTTGTTGATCTCACGCATGAACGCGCGTGCATTGAAACTGAGGGCGTCCTCGCCTTTTTTGAATTTGTCCAGTTCTTCAATTACGGCAATGGGAATTACGATGTCATTGTCCTGGAACTGCTTGATGGCATTGAAGTCGTGGAGAATGATGTTTGTGTCTAAGACAAATATTTTGGCCATGGCGTTAGTGTTATTCTCCTCAAATATAATAAATATTTATGAGATTTCTCGTGAGATTTCTCGGCTTCGCTCGAAATGACAAAGCCGCCTCTCCAGCAAAACCGCCACAGCCCGTGGAGCTAAGCGCTTAAGCATCAGCGTTTTACACAAAAACGTCTACCTGAAACCAGGTAGACGTTTTTGCTTAAATATTTATCTATCAGAGCGTTAGCTCCACGCAGTGGAACTACTTGCTCTGCTTTATAGCGGCCTGGGCAGCGGCGAGACGTGCGATAGGAACGCGGAACGGGCTGCAGGACACGTAGTCGATGCCGATGGTGTTGAAGAACTCGATGGATGCGGGATCACCACCGTGCTCACCGCAAATACCACACTGGAGTTCAGGACGCTTGCTGCGGCCCTTCTCAACGCCAAGTTTCACAAGCTGACCAACGGCCTTGACATCGATGGTCTGGAAAGGATCGGAATCCAGGATCTTGTTGCCAAGGTAGTCGCCCATGAATGTGCCGATATCGTCGCGGCTGAAGCCGAAGGTCATCTGGGTGAGGTCGTTGGTACCGAAGCTGAAGAACTCTGCGGTACGAGCCATGCGGTCTGCGGTAAGGGCTGCACGAGGGATCTCGATCATGGTACCGAACTGGTAGTCGATGAGCTGTGCGGTCTTGGCCTCGACTTCGGCCTTGATGCGGTCGCAGATAACTTTCTGGAAGTTGAGCTCACGTGCGGAAATGGTGACGGGGATCATGATTTCCGGATGAGGGTGCAGGCCTTCCTTCTGGAGTTCTGCGGTGGCGGTGAAGATGGCGCGATACTGGGTTTCGGCAATCAGAGGGAAGGAAACGTGCAGACGTACGCCACGGTGACCCATCATGGGGTTGACCTCGTGGAGGCTCTCACCGCGTTTCTCGACTTCCTTCACGGAGATACCCAGATCCTTTGCAAGTTCTTTCTTCTTGTCTTCGCCCTGAGGTACGAACTCATGGAGCGGCGGGTCAAGGAGACGGAACACCACGGGCTTGCCGTCCATCACGCGGAGGGTTTCCTTGACTGCAGCCTTCATGTAAGGCTCAAGTTCTGCGAGGGCGGACTTGCGCTCTTCGTCCGTGTTGCAGAGGATCATCTTGCGGAGCTTGGAGAGGGGCTGCTCGGAGTTGCGGCCATAGAACATGTGCTCAATACGGAACAGGCCGATACCCTGTGCACCGAACTTGAGGGCGCGGGCTGCGTCTTCGGGAGTATCGGCGTTGGTGCGGATACCAAGCTTGCGGAATTTGTCGCACATACCCATGAACTTGGCGAAGAGAGGGTTCTCACTGGCGTCCATGGTTTCGATGGCACCTGCGTATACAAGACCCTTTGCGCCGTTGAGGGAGAGCCACTCGCCTTCCTTGAAGGATTTGCCTACACCTGCGAAGGTGACGGTCTTATCCTTGAAGTTGATCTTGAGGGCGTCGCAGCCTACGATGCAGCACTTGCCCCAGCCGCGGGCCACGAGGGCTGCGTGTGAAGTCATGCCGCCGCGCTCTGTGAGGATACCCACGGAGGCGTGCATGCCGTCGATGTCTTCAGGGGAGGTCTCTTCACGGACCAGGATGCACTTCTTGCCGGCCTTTGCGTATGCGATAGCGTCTTCGGAGGTGAAGACAATCTGGCCCACGGCGCCACCCGGAGATGCGGGCAGACCCTGTGCGAGGCATTCGGCCTTCTTTTCGGAAGCGGGGTCAAGGATGGGGTGAAGGACTTCGTCAAGCTGGGCGGGAGCCACGCGCATGACGGCGGTCTTTTCATCGATGAGGCCTTCGTCTACCATGTCTACTGCCATCTGGAGGGCTGCAAGGCCGGTGCGCTTGCCGATACGGCACTGCAGCATCCAAAGCTTGCCTTCCTGGATGGTGAACTCGATGTCCTGCATGTCCTGGAAGTGGTCTTCGAGGCGCTTGCGGATTTCGTCAAGCTCTTTGTAGACCTCGGGCATAGCGGTCTCAAGGGAAGCGAGGTTCTTGTTTTTCTCGCTCTTAGTGGCCTCGTTGAGGGGGTTGGGGGTACGGATACCGGCAACCACGTCTTCGCCCTGGGCGTTGATGAGCCACTCACCATAGAACTTGTTGTCCCCGTTGGCGGGGTTACGGGAGAATGCAACGCCGGTGGCGGAGGTGTCTCCCATGTTGCCGAACACCATGGACTGGAC
>JAFVDC010000096.1 GCA_017478685.1 Bacteroidales bacterium
AACATTTTGAAGGTTTTGCTACTTTTTAATGCCACGAAGGTTTTTTGAGTCGCCATTTAACGCGCTTATATTCAGGTATTAGAGAGAATTTGAGGGAATTTAAGGGAATTCGTTCGATTCCTCGTGGGGCTACCGAAAAAGCCAGGCGATTCGCCTGGTTTTTTTGTTTTTTTGCTATCTTTACAACATAAAAGTAAGATTGTATGAAAAAGAGTTTTTTAGCGGCAGCTATGGCGGTGATCCTTATGTCCGCAGGTTGCAAAAATGCAAATAATCAAAACACAGATACCATGACAAGCAATGAACCCCTGAAGGAAGTTGCCGGCCGCAAGAATTTCGGCCCCAACCATGCCCTTGTAACCACCCCTCAGCCCTGCGTGATGATAGCCACCTGGGATGCAAATCACACCCCGGACGTCATGATGGCAGCCTGGGCCGGGCAGTACGACGCCAAGCAGATAGTAATCTCCCTTTCCAAGCATAAAACCACTGAGAACCTGGAACTTACAGGCGCGTTCACCGTCAGTTTCGCAGACATCCACACCGTGGCCGAATCCGACTACCTTGGTATTGTGAGCGGCAATCAGGTCCCGGACAAGGTGGCCCGCGTGGGCTTCACCGTAACGCCCAGCCCCAATGTGGACGCCCCCATCATCAACGAGTATCCTCTTACCCTTGAATGCAAGGTGGTAAGCTGGAAGGACGGCATCCTTGTTGGCGAGGTTGTGAACCAGAGTGCCGATGAAAGTATCCTTACAGACGGAAAGGTGGACCTTGCAAAGCTTCAGCCCATTGTCTTTGACGCTGCGGGCATGTGCTACCGCTCCATCGGAGACGTCGTGGGCGGCGCCTGGAATGCCGGAAAGAAATTCAGTGAGTAACTCCCTAATACCTTTTTGCTATGAGAATGGACGGCAGGCGTGAGAGCCGCAACGTAGAAGACCGCCGCGGCATGAGCGGTGGCGCAAAGGCCGGCATGGGAATCGGCGGAATTGCCATTGTGGCAATAATTACCCTCCTCATGGGCGGGAACCTGGGGGATGTCCTTAGGGTAGTGCAGGGCGCGGGCGGCATCGGCACCGTTTCCGAGCAGTCCTATGAGCCCACGGAAGAGAACGAAGCCCTTGCCAAGTTCTCCCGCCAGATCCTTGCCTCCACGGAGGATGTATGGAGCGCCTACTTCCGTCAAAACGGCCTTGGAGAGTACCGTAACCCCACCCTGGTGCTCTACACCGGCACCACTTCCACCAACTGTGGTCAGGGCCAGGCCGCCATGGGTCCCTTCTATTGCAGCGCAGACGAAAAGCTCTACATAGACCTTAGTTTCTTCTCCAGCATGGACACCCAGCTTGGCGCAGACGGAGATTTCGCTTACGCCTACGTCATTGCCCATGAGGTGGGTCACCATGTCCAGAACCTTGTGGGCACCCTTGGAGAGGCCCATTCCCAGATGGCCCGCATGAGCAAGACAGATTCCAACCGCATGAGCGTGCGCATAGAACTTCAGGCCGATTTCTACGCCGGCGTATGGGCCCACTACGAGAGTTCAATGTTCTCCTCCATCGAGGACGGAGACCTTCAGGAAGCCATCCGCTGCGCTTCCGTGATTGGCGACGACTACCTCCAGAAAAAGGCCCAGGGCTATGCCGTTGAGGAATCCTTCACCCACGGCACCGCCGCCCAGCGCATGCGCTGGCTCAAAAAGGGCATGCAAACCGGAGACCTTCGCCAGGGCAATACCTTCTCCCTTAGGGATTCCGAGCTCTAGTCCCGCCCTCTATCCAGTAAACGTGGTCTGCCATCTCCGGCCGGCCACGTTTTTGGCGTTTTTCGTGGCCGGACGGCCGAATTGCCGTGGTTCGTCCACGTTTTCGGCCTTTTTCGTGGCCGGGCGGCCGAATTGCCGCGGTTCGTCCACGTTTTTGGCGTTTTTCGTGGCCGGACGGCCGATTTGCGCGCCTGAAACCGCGTTCTAGCGGGCCCAGACCTCGTCTGTGAATATGAATCCGGGGGCTCCGGCGCCGGGGTGCCACTCCGGGATAGTGCCTATGTTCACGGCGTGGATTTTCACGTAGCGGGCCGAACAGCTCACGGGAAGCTCGGCATCCCACACCTGAACGGTCAGGTCGCGTTCGTCAACGGTGTTTTCCACATGGCCTACGGGAGTGAAGGTTACGCCGTCCGAGGACACTGAGAATTCCACATGCTTCGGCATCCAGATCCAGGAGCGGGCGTCCTGGCAAAAACCGGCTCCTACAATGCTCAGGGGCCTTTCTTCAAGAAGGTCAAGGACTGCCACAAAGTCTGTGTCCTGGTAGCCCTGCCAGCCCCCTGTGCGCCAGTTGATGCTGCCGCGTGTGCCGTCTATGAGCCCGGTGTCTCCGCCGGCATTGTACTGACGGCTGTAGCGGGTGAGAATCTTGATGGCGCGGTCTTTCTGTACCTGCCGGACGCTGCACTTAGTTACAAAACTGCGGCGGCCGTTCTTTACGGACCAGGCCTCAAGGGTGCAGGGCTCCGTAACGGTAAACGGTCCGGTGTAGAAAGTTTCGGCCCCGCCGGCAATGCTGTAAAAGATTGCGCCTTCGCCCTCTATGGCAACTTCCAGGGAATCAGTGAAGATGTCGCTCCCCATCTGGAAGGCTGGATTGGTGACAATGCCAGGTAAGGAGATCTCTCCGCTCGCTTCGCTCGGTCGAGATGACAAGGAAACCGGACAAACGGGGTACTTCCCAATGGAAGAAAGCACGTACCAGGCGCTCATCTGGCCGCAGTCGTCATTGCCGCAGAGGCCGTCGGGAGCGCTGGAGTAAAGGGTTTCAAGGATTTCATTCACGCGGGCTTGCCGTTTTTCGGGTTTGCCTATAGCGTCGTAGAGGTACGCAACGTGGTGGCTCGGCTCATTTCCGTGGGCATACTGGCCGATCAGCCCGGTAATATCGGCCTGGGTTCGGCCGGTAGTTTGCTCCGGAGCCTCGAACAAGGCATCCAGGCGGGCCTCAAAGGCCTCCGGGCCGCCAAGCGCTTCAATGAGCCCGGGGATGTCGTGGGGCACAAAGAAACTGTACTGCCAGGAGTTTGCCTCCGTGTAGTTATTGTTCACTTCCCTTGGGTCAAAAGGCTTGAACCACTGTCCGTTAAGCCTTGCGCGCATGAATTTTGTCTCAGGGCCCAGCACATTTTTCCAGTACTGGGAGCTCTCCATGAACTTCCGGTACTCTTCCATGTGCCCAAGCTTCAGGGCCACCTGCGCCACGCACCAGTCGTCAAAGGCGTATTCAAGGGTCTTGGACACGCTCTCGTGCTCGTCATCGGCCAGTACAAGGCCGTTTTTACGGAAGCTGTCAAGGCCGAATTCCGGATTATTCGCGCTTGCAACCAGCGCCTGGAACGCGTGCTCGTAGTCAAATCCGGTGAGGCCGCGGGCGATGGCATCGGCAATGACGGGAGCGCTGTTATAGCCTATCATGCAGTTGGTTTCATAGCCGGAGAGTTCCCAGACGGGCAGTTTTCCGGCTTCGTCAAAGATGGAGAGCATGCTCCTTATAAAATCCACGGAGCGCTCCGGCTCGATTTCCATAAGCAGCGGATGAAGCCCCCTGAAAGTATCCCAGAGCGAGAAAACCGTGTATCGTTCCCAGCCTTCGGCCTTATGGATTTCTCCGTCCATGCCGCGGTATTCACCGTTTACATCCGAATATAGAGTGGGGTGAATGGCGGTATGGTATAGGGCCGAATAAAAGCGCTTTTTATGCTCCTTGTCTTTATAAGGGCACTTGACTTTCCCAAGATACGCCTCCCAGGCCTTTCCGGTGGCTTTTTTCTGCTCCTTAAAGGACTTCGGGTAGTCGCTCATGAGGTTTTCCTTGGCATTCTGCCATGACACTGAGGAAATGCCAACCCTCACGGTAAGTTTCTTTCCGGGGAAGAAAATGTTGGCTGTGGGGCCGATTATCCCCTTCCCAATCGCCTTCTCCGAGAATTCCATATAGAAGTATACCCTCTGGCCGCGGGCCCAGCTGCTGGAAGTACGATACCCGTAGCACACTTTACCCTTTACATTTATCTCATAATCGTCAAGCGGGTCCCTGTGCCGAAGGTCCACGGTGATGCTGGCCGGCCCTCCGGAGAACTTGTATTCGTGCATGGCGCTCCTTCGGCCTGCAGTGAGTTTTGCCTCAACGCCGGTGTCTTCCAAAAACACCTGGTAGTACCCCGGAGAGGCCTTTTCCTTCTTATGGCTGAATCTGGACGGCTTGCCGCCGGGAGTGACAAGGATATCGCACCAGTCGTCGCAGCCAGTACCGCTGAGATGGGTATGGCTGAAGCCGTAAATCACGGAATCGGAGTAGTGGTATCCGCTGCATCCGTCCCAGTCTCCGGCCTTGGGCCTGGTATCTGGGCTCAGTTGAATCATGCCGAAGGGGTAAACCGCCCCCGGGAACGTGTGACCGTGGGCGTCCGTGCCTACAAACGGATTCACAAACGGCAGAAGCGAGGCTAGAATTGTGGCTATCAGTGTCATAATACCACAAAATTAGCAAAAAA
>JAFVDC010000097.1 GCA_017478685.1 Bacteroidales bacterium
CATTAGCTGCTCCTTGCGGGAATATCCGCGAAGGCTTGCCCTGTAACTCACCATTTTTCCGGCAAAGTAGGGGCCGATACCTGGGAGATCGTCAAAGGCGGCGCTGTCGGCCTTGTTGATGTCAAGTTTCGGGATGTTGATGAAAGGCTCGAGGCGGTCAAAAACGGAATCGGCGACAACATAGGATTTGCCGAAATCCGACGCCCTGCAAAACCTTCCGCCCTTTTGGCGGTAGTTGTCTATGGCTTGGGCCTGTTTCTCGGAGAATCCCAGCCGCCGGAGGTCTTCCACGCTCACGGTGTTGGGGTTGAAGCTGAAGGAGTCCACCTTGCGGGTTGCCTCCCGCACCGCCTCCACCGCCGGAGAGTGTTTTGCGTTTTTGCGGATGCTTTTTACGGAAGACGGAGATACCCTTTCCGGAGCATTTGCCCGGACAGGGTTGCGAAGCAACGCGGAGGAAAGGGTATCTCCGTCTTCCGCTGCAGTTTTCTCAACATACACATAAACGGTATCCGGCTTATCCCTTCCGGCCTCAATGCGAAGCACGGCGGCCTTGTGAACAAACACGGCCACCTCATAACCTATTATTAGAAAGACAAGGGCGACGGCCCCTGTGACAAAGCTGGCGCTAAGAGTCTTCTTCGATTTCTTCCCCTCTTCCATAACGCTTTTGTTTAGACGGTTTTTCCGGCTGGGCGCCGGCAACTATGATTACAATCTCTCCCTTGGGCTCATGCTCACGGAACCACTCTGCAACTTCACTCAGGGTGCCGCGGCGGTGCTCCTCAAACTTTTTGGAGATTTCACGGGCAACGGAGCAGCGGCGCTCCTCTCCGAAGTATTCTGCAAACTGTTCCAGGGTTTTGACAAGACGGTAAGGAGATTCGTAGAAAACCATGGTCCTGGTTTCTTCCGAAAGTGCCTTGAGATGAGTCTGCCGGCCTTTTTTCTGGGGCAGGAAGCCTTCAAAGGCAAAGCGGTCGCAGGGGAGGCCGGACGACACCAGGGCAGGGATGCACGCAGTGGGGCCGGGGAGGGTTTCCACCACAATCCCTTCTTCGGCACAGGCACGCGCAAGCAGGAAACCGGGATCCGATATGCCGGGGGTGCCGGCATCTGAGACCAGCGCCACGTTGAGCCCGCCCAGGATGCGCTCTTTCACGTCCTCTACGGTCTGGTGCTCGTTCCACTTGTGGTGGCTCTGGCATGGCACGTGGATGTCATAGTGCTTCAGGAGGACGGAAGTGGTGCGGGTGTCTTCGGCGAGTATTAGATCGGACTCCTTCAGGACCCTGACAGCCCTGAAGGTCATATCTTCCAGATTTCCAACGGGAGTTGGAACAATGATGAGTTTTCCTGTTTGACTTTTCTCCATAATTGACTAACTTTGCATAAAGTCAACACTAACAAAGTACGGAAATGTTTTTGGAAAATGCAAAAAAATCGGGCTGCATTGAGGTTATTTGCGGCTCCATGTTCTCAGGGAAGACGGAAGAACTCATCAGGAGGCTCAAAAGGGCGCAGTTCGCAAAGCAGAAAATAGCCACTTTCAAGCCCACCATAGATAAAAGATACTCAGACCTTGACGTGGTGTCACACGACTCCCACAGCATTTCCTGTACCCCCATCAAGTCCCCTTCACGCATGCTCCAGATAGAGCCCGACGTCCAGGTGGTGGGCATTGACGAGGCCCAGTTCTTCGACGACAGCATCATAGATGTAGTCCAGGAGCTGGCAAACAAGAGGGGAGTGCGCGTAATCATCGCCGGCCTGGATACAGACTTCATGGACAAGCCCTTCGGCCCCATGCCCGGTCTAATGGCCATTGCCGAAGACGTCCAGAAGGTTCATGCCATCTGCGTGCGCTGCGGCGCCCTGGCAAACCACTCCCACCGTCTTTCGGCCTCCAAGAAACTGGTGGTCCTTGGCGAGAAAGATACCTATGAGCCCCTGTGCCGGGAATGCTATCAGAAGGCTCTCAAGGAAGACGCCGAATAAGGATGGACGCAAGACTTCTTTGGGGATTCCTCACGGCCCTTGGGGTGTTCAGCTGCGGCGTCTCCGGAAAGCAGGCCGGAGGGCAGGACGGCGGCCCGGTAAAGTCCGTGAACCTGGAATTCAAGGTGCCGGGGAAGCTGAAGGCCACGGCCGTTGAACTCCATTCCCTGGAGAACAAGCCTGCCCTCCTTTCAAGGAGTCTCCCCGCCGTGTCCGGCAAGGTTGAACTCAAGGACACCCTTGCCTCGGAGGACACCTGGCCCATGGTGGCCTTTGTCCAGATGGACGACGGCTCCCTTTGGAGCGCCAGGGTGGAAAAAGACGGCCCGCAGGAGCTTGTAAAGTATGAGGAAACCCCTCCTGAGGCCGACATCAAGGCCGAATACCTTCGACAACACCGTATGCCCATAGCTTCCGGGGAGTACTCCGGAATCACCCACGTGAAAGACGACGTCTACGCCCTGGTCCACGACAAAAGCACCGGCGGCGGCATCCACCTTTTCAACATTCCCATAGACAGCACCGGCGTAATAGGGGCCATCCAGGAAAAGGAAGTCCCCGGGAACTCCGGCAAGGCGGGCGGCCGTGACAACGAAGACGTTGTGTTTGTGCCCTCCTCCGGAACCCTTTTCGTGAGTGCCGAATCCGACCAATCCGTGTGGGAGTACACCGTTGAAGGCGAGCCCACGGGCCGGACTTTGGAGGTTCCCGAAGACCTCAAGGCCATCCAGCCGAACTCCGGCTTCGAGGCCCTTGCGTATGATTCGACCCGGGACTATTTCTGGGCCGCCACGGAAAAATCCCTCCGGGACGAGGGCCTTCATTCCAGCATAATAAGGCTCCAGCGCTTCTCCGGCACCACTCCGGATGCGCGGTACATCTACATGCTTGGCCGAAATGTGGTTTCCGAAGACCAGATTGCTTCGGCCCAGGCCTATGTCCACGGGCTTTCGGCCATGACAGCCCTTGCGGACGGCCGGCTTCTCACGCTTGAAAGGGAAGTGTACGTTCCGGGTGGCAGCGTCATTGAAAAGGCTCTGGGGGCATTTACACTTTGCACCTTGTATGTGGTGGATCCGATTTCCGACAAAAGCGGCATCCTTGAGAAAAAGATAGTCGCGCGCATAGTCACTTCGGCCCTCAACCTTGCCAACTACGAGGGCATGTGCCTTGGCCCCGCTCTCTCCGGCGGCCGTCAGTCCCTCCTTCTTGTTGCCGATTCCCAAAACGGCCAGGGCGGCCTCACCGGGGAATATCTGCAGATAATGGCCATAAAGTAGTTTGCCAACCGGGCCTCTCCCATCCTGGTACTCACCGTGCACGTTTTCGGCCCTAAATGCGTATGTTCAGTACCGTCTGGTACTCACCGTGCACGTTTTTGGCCCTAAGTGCGTATGTTCAGTACCGTATGGTATCGGCCGTGCACGTTTTCGGCCGAACTGCGAAGTTCTGTGCAGTCACCTGCAGCGCCCCCTTATTGCTAACGATACGGCGAATGCGCAAAAAAGTGAATATTTTTTTACTTGCGCAATGGTTTGGCGCAAGGTTGCGATAAATTTGCAACCAGAAAAAAGATTTGGTAATCGAAGAGATTTTCATAACTTTGTATTTGCGGAGCAGGATAACCGCAAATAAACTAAAATAAGTACAGAAATGGCAAAAGAAGCAGACGGAGCCCAAGTGAACGCAGCCAAACTCAAGGCGCTTCAGGCAACTCTAGACAAAATTGAGAAAGATTACGGAAAAGGAACCATCATGAAACTTGGTGACCAACCTGAGTGGGACGCATCCCAGGTAATTCCAAGCGGTTCCATTGCCCTAGACCATGCCCTTGGCATCGGCGGTTATCCCAAAGGCCGAATTGTGGAAATCTATGGTCCGGAGTCTTCCGGTAAAACCACCCTGGCCATCCATGCAATCGCCCAGGCCCAGAAAACCGGTGGCATTGCCGCCATCATAGACGCCGAACACGCATTTGACCGCGCCTATGCAAAGGCCCTTGGCGTAAACCTGGACACCCTCCTCATTTCACAACCGGACAACGGTGAGCAGGCCCTCGAGATTGCAGACAACCTTATCCGCAGCGGCGCCGTGGACATTGTTGTCATAGACTCTGTGGCCGCCCTTACTCCCCGCGCGGAAATTGAGGGTGAGATGGGAGACAACAAGGTCGGCCTTCAGGCCCGCCTCATGAGTCAGGCTCTCCGTAAACTCACCGCAAACATCTCAAAAACAGGCACATGCTGCATTTTTATCAACCAGCTTCGTGAGAAAATCGGCATCATGTTCGGCAATCCTGAAACCACAACCGGCGGCAACGCCCTCAAGTTCTACGCTTCCGTGCGCCTGGACATTCGTCGCACCACCCAGATCAAGGACGGAGACGATGCCCTTGGCAACCACGTGAATGTAAAGGTTGTGAAAAACAAGATGGCCCCGCCTTTCCGCAAGGCCGAATTCGACATCGTGTTCGGTGAAGGTATC
>JAFVDC010000098.1 GCA_017478685.1 Bacteroidales bacterium
AAACACCGTTTTTACAATGCGCGTTCCCAGGGCGCCGTCTATGTGCGCACAGTCTTCCATGGTGATTCCGGGGTCTGTATCAACACGGGTGAATGGAATTTTCAAGCGTTCAAACGCCTCATATACAGCCTTTTGCAAAGGTGTTTTGAATTCCTGCGGAGGCGTGGGCATGGGCTCACTTACATAAAACTCCCGGCCGAAAAGAAGAGTCCGGAGTTCCGTGACGCTGCCAGCAAAGCGATATTCGGCCGTGGCGCCCATGGGCCTGTAACCCCAGCCGACGGCAATGCCGGCTATTCCACCGCCCGCGGCAGTTCGCATATCGGTTCCGGAATCCCCCACCATTACGGCATCTTCCTTTTGCAAGCCGGAGACGCGGAGGACTTCGGCAACAATCTCAGGGTCAGGCTTTAACGGATATCCCTCACGGTTCCCGAGGATGGCCACAAACGGTATCTCCGGGAAGAATTCCCTGATAAGGTGCCCCGTCCCGGCCTGGAACTTGTTTGACGCCACGGCCATCTGGACACCGGCGGCGTGAAGGTCCTTGAGGAGTTCCTGAATCCCGGGATAAGGGCGGGTGTGGACATCTATGTGCGTGGTGTAGTAAGCCTTGAAATCAGAGAGGGCGGCGTCTATTTCGGCCTCTGCCGGCGCCTGGCCCACGCTGGCCTCCAGCGCAAGTTTCACCAGGTTTCGCACCCCGTGGCCCACCATGCCGCGGTATTCAGAGATGCTGTGAAGCGGCAGCCCGCGCATCTCCAGCGCATGGTTCACCGCCGCCGAAAGGTCTTCAATTGTGTCTATCAGCGTCCCGTCAAGGTCCCAGAGAATGAGTTTTGTCACAGTCCTTTGTTTTAATGAGCAAAGGTAGGCATTTTTTCGGCAAAAATGGTTTTCAGGAAAAAATAGTAACTTCGCGGTATGAAAGCATTACTCATCAACGGAAGTCCGCGCCAGAAAGGCAATACCGCCACCGCACTTGCCGAAGTGGCGGCGCAACTTCAGAAAAACGGCATTGACAGTGAAATAGTTTGGATTGGCAACAAGCCTGTGCGCGGCTGCATCGCATGCGGCCAGTGTGCGGCGAAAGGAGGCGGCCGATGCGTCTTTGACGACGACATCTGCAACCGGATTAGCGAGAAATTCGGCTTTTGCGATGCCCTAATCGTGGGATCGCCCGTGTATTACGGCCAGCCAAACGGAGCCCTACTATCCATTATCCAGCGTGCCTTCTACTCCAACGGAGGCGCCATCGCCGGGAAGCCGGCGGCCGCCATTGCGGTTTGCAGGCGCGGCGGCGCCACGGCCACCTTCGAGGCCCTGAACCTCCCCTTCCAGATGATGAACATGCCAATTGTCACCTCCCAGTATTGGAACATCGTTTACGGCCGCGAGCCCGGCCAGGCCGCGCTGGACACCGAGGGAATGCAGACCCTTCGGGCCCTTGCAAACAACATGGCGTTCCTCCTGAAAGCCACCGGCGGCACCCCAGCCCCCGGACGCGGCGATGAGCCATGGACCCCGATGCACTTTATCCGATAGCATGGACACGGAGCGCCACCCATTTGAGCCGTTCCTCCCAGAGGGAGCGCGCATGCTCTTCCTGGGCAGTTTCCCGCCCCAGCCCCACCGCTGGTGCATGCCGTTTTACTACCCAAATTGGATCAACGACTTCTGGCGCATCATGGGCCTTATCCATTTTGCCGACAAAGACCATTTTTGCATCCCGGCCGAAAAACGCTTTGACGAAGCGCTGATCCGGCGCTTCTGTGCCTCGGAGGGACTAGCTTTTTACGACACCGCCTGCGAAGTCCGCCGCCTCCGCGACAACGCCTCCGACGCCTTCCTTGAGGTGGTCACCCCCACCGACCTCCCCGCCCTGCTGGCCCGAATCCCCCTGTGCCGCACCCTTGTCACCACCGGCCAGAAAGCCACCGAGGTCATTGCCGACACCTTCGGCTGCCCGGTCCCGCCCGTGGGTGGATGTATTGATCTTGCCATGCCGATGGGCAGTGCCATCGTGCCCGGCCCCCTCCGCTTCTGGCGCATGCCCTCCACATCCCGCGCTTATCCCCTGCCACTTGAAAAAAAGGCCGAAGCCTATAGGCAGTTGTTCTGAGCTGTTCTCCCGGGGCCGCCTATGGTACTGAACATACACGTTTCAAGGCTCTTTTGATTACGTTGAGTACCCAGCGGTACTGAACAGGTGCATTTTGAGGCATTTTTGTGTATGTTGAGTACCAGGGCAACGAGACGCGCAAAAAACGCCAAAAACGTGTAAATCATTGCCCTTTACTGCCTTCGTATGTAAATACTTCTTATTTATATATCATATTTTTCTACCTAACTTCTGCCCTATAGTTATTTTTCGCGTACTCCGAAAAAGTGTTACACTTATACTGAGTTATCTTCTCAGTAGCAGCGTTATAGATATCCTCCAGCGTCAAAAAGTGCAAGTTTGCAAGCTCTCCGTCAATTCCAACATCGAATCGCAAGTCCATTGACTGTGCATTATACTCGTCCAACTTCCCATGGCTATGCCCATGCAGCATCACCGAGCCTCTTGGTTTCTGATTCCATGTCACCATAGGATAGTGACACATCACAACACTAAAGTCCTCCTTCAGGAATGGCGCCACCGTAGATTTGAAACGCATCTCCTTAATTCGATAGACCTCCTTGAAATAGTTATGATACGCACGTATTGACCCATCGTGGTTGCCCTCTATCAGGAACTTCTTCCCAGGCAATTTCTCCAGCAACCGACGCGCCTCTTCACTCTTCAGGAACGTCAGGTCTCCGAGGATATAGACTGTATCTCGCTTGTCTACCGTGCTTTGCCAAAGGTCAAGCAGCCACGCATCGTGCGCCACGATGTCAACCGTGTCAGAGAATGGCCTCTTTGGTGAATGTTTCAAAATATTGGGATGGCCGAAATGGAGGTCGGCGGTGAAATAAATCTGGTTCATGATTCGTCTTTTATTGCAGCAGAAAACAACCTCAACACCGCCAACATGGCTTCATTGGCAGGCAGGAACTCTTTGTCCTTTATCTGTATCCTGTCATCACCTTTCCTCCAGCCATAGAGATAGCAATGCTGATGGTCACTATAGTCACTTAGTCCTACGCCAATCCCGTATTTC
>JAFVDC010000099.1 GCA_017478685.1 Bacteroidales bacterium
CAATAAGAAGAGTGGAGGTTGTACTTGAGAAGAATCCAAACAGACCGCCGGACCAACCTGTACAACTCAGAGAACCTGAGGAGTAGCAGTTTCTGATTGTAATCTTGACGGCGGCTGTACCGATACCGCCAACCAGACCGCCCACGCGATAACCTCCTGTCAAAGAGTACCCACCTGCAACCTCGGGGCCTTCATAGGCACACTCTTCAATAAGGAAACCGGTTTCTGTATTCTGGGTATAGGCTATCAATCCTGCCGTAAACTTGGTTCCTTCAATACGGGCAGTCACCAGATTTTTCTGATAACGATGCGCAAGCGTATTCTGCGCATATCCCACAAGGCCGCCGACATATGCTTCATCTCCGGCACTATGAATATATCCAGCTACTTTGTTACCCGTAAATGTTCCGCCGTTGCAAATACCTCCGATACCACCAATGTACTTTGTTCCGGTTATATCCGCATCAATCACATTTGATGAAATGGTGGCAACCTGCTCCAGGCGTCCGATGACACCTCCGACCATTGTGGTGCCGGATATCTTTGTACCGGACAATATGTTTGAACCGGTTATTGTCAGGTCTTTTGCACTACCGGTGTGGGCGCCCAGGATACCTCCGGTGCGGACATCCGAGCCACTAACAGATCCTGATACGGTTGCTCCCGATATAGTAATGCCGGCAGTGGAAGAATGGCCCAGTATGCCTCCGGTATATTGTTTTCCTGATACGTTACCGTTGAATGAGCAACCGTTTTGGATAACTGAATTGGCATTTACCACACCGGCAATTCCTCCTACACCATTAGCCGATGTAGAGGATGTTACGTTACCGGCCACGTCACAATTGTCAATGGTCACGGCGCCACCGCCTTCACCAATGATACCGCCCACATAGTCAGAGCCAGTAATACCAGCCCATGGACTTGAACCTTGCGTAACTGTGCAGTCTTTGATAGTGGTTCCGGTACCGGCCGAATTACGACCCACAATGCCACCCACATAATTACTGGCAGAAGCAGAAATGGAAACATTCGTTACGGTACAGTTACTGATAGATCTAGTCCCCGAACCGGAAGTCAATCCAACTATTCCGCCAAATCTGGTGGCGGGCGAAGAACCTGTAATGGTGAGCCCGGTAACATCGCAATTCTGTACTGTGGAATTGTCTCCAACGCGACCTGCAATAGCTCCGGTCCCCTGATTATTGCTGTTCTCGCCGAGAGTTACAGTAAGCGAAACATTGTTCACATCAACATTATCAATTGTGCTGTTCAGGGCGTAGTAGGAAACGGTAGCAGCACCGTTCTTGGAAGAACTGTCCACATCGTTGGAAAGGGTTACCGTATTGAAGACCAGATTCTTTACGGTACAGCCGTCCATGTAGCCAAAGAAACTTGCGCCAGGGGTTGTACTGGAGAAGTTGCTCAGCGTATGGTTGTTCCCGTCAAAATAGAACTTATAACTGTTTTCCGCACTGGTATTTACCATTGACCAAGTGCCTACGGTGATGTTGTCTATTAACTTGAAATATACAAGCTCACCGCCTCCGGGAATAAGCCCGTTGGTATTCATAGCCGCATAATGCATATTGCTCAGGTTGGCAAGCGTCTTGATCTGGTACGGATTGCCCTCGGTGCCGTCGCCGCCCCAGAAGAGGGGCTCTTCCCAGTCTTCTTTATTCAGGGTAACTGTTGTCACCTTGCCGCCTGCAATGGTAAAGCCGCCGGCCTCAACGGTCTTGACCTTGGTCCAGGGCTCTTCCTGGTCTCCCCATACCTCAATGGTAAGATCTGTTCCTTCCGCAATGAAATTGTCGTTCCAGGACACCATCATGAAGGCCGTGAGGACATTGCTGTCTGCGGTGATATCAACGCCGTCTTCGCCTCCGGTCTTGAGGGTGAGACGAAGTTCATCGGTAGTGGATCCGCCGCCATTGGTGGTGGAGAAAATTGCTGAAGGAGCCTTCAGGGCAACTGAATACACCTTGGTAAAATCGGCCGGAAGCTGGAGTCTGAACTTAAGGGCGCCGTTTTGTTTGAGTGCGGCATTATCATAGAATTTCAGAGTACCGTAGCTGGTCACATCCGCAATCTTGGCATTCCACTCAAGGTGGGAAGTGCCGCCGTTGCCGTCCTGAACCTGGGAAGTGTAGGAACGGGCATTGATTTCATCCACGGTGGAGTATGTCTGACCGGGGTAGAGGATGGTGTAAGTGGAACCTTCTACGGGTGTTCCTTCAAACTGGGCCGAATGGTCTGTAAAGCCGGCCTTTATGGAGAACTGCTCTGTAGCGTCTCCAATTACCGTAAGTTTGTCTGTGGCTTCCCAGGCCATAGCGAGGCCGTTGCCTATTCCGGCATCATCAAGAGTGACCTTTGTCATTTCTTCACGCATGGAAGCGCTTATGACAGATGGTTTAACGTTGTCTGAGGCGGAATCCTGGACGGGGGCTTCCTTGGCGCAGGATACTGCAAGGACTAGTGCAAGGGCTGCCAATATGGTGGCGCGCAAATAAATCATTTTCTTCATAACTCTCCTGATCATTAGATAAACACTTCTTCAAAGAGGGGATCCTCGGCCATGTCCATAAGGCCTGGAGCTAGAAGGGAAATGTCAACCTCGCCGCTTTGGCACAGCGGTCCCTCATACTGGATTTCCAGAACGTTTGATTCCGGAGAAATGTAGGTTTGCCTTTCTTTTGTTTTCATACTATAGTTTAATTAGATATTAGCCAGTCTATGTATATGGGCATGTGGTCCGACCCTCCCCTCATTCCGTCATGGTTGTCCATAATAAGTTTCCAGTACTTCACCTTTGACTTTCCAACGGTGAAATAAATATGATCCAGCTGGTACCCGTCCTTAGCCACCTTTTCTGCGTAGCGGCGCATGGAGGAGTACTCTGCGTTTTCTTTTTTATCGGCCTTTTTCTTGGAATCGGCAAGGAAGCCGCAGTTTTCTATCCAGGCAAGCGCAGGATTGTCGTCTGAACAGTTGAAGTCCCCGGTGAGGAAAGACGGATATTCACCGGCAATTTCCCGCACCTTGTTCACCAGAAGGCGGGAAGACAAAAGCATGGCCTCATTACTTATGAAATCGTAATGGGAATTGAAATTGAAGAATATCTTTCCTGTTTTCCTGTCACGGAATTTGGCCCAGATGCAGAGGCGGGACGTACTTCCGCCAAAGCCGCCCTTGGCTCCGGGGTTCTCAGTGTACCAGAATACGCCGTGGTCCAGTTTTTCCACCCTGGAGCGTTTCCAGAAGATGGAGTTGGAGAAATCCGGCTGCTCAAGGTTTGTGGAAGCGAAAACAGCGTCATATTCGTCTCCAAGCAGCCTCTCAAGGTCATGGAATTCCGGTTCAAAAGGCTCCTGCACGCCAAAGACATCAAATCCATACTCACGTACAACCCAATTGATGTAAGGAAGCCTGTCTTCCCAGGACGGACGGGAAGGGTCATCGTGCTTATATTCAATATTGAAAGTGGCAACCCTCACAGTCTCTGACGCCCAGGATGCTTTGGCCGATGTCAGGGGCTTGAACCACTGGTCATAAGCCGCCCTGGCTTCCTTATTGCCGTCCACAATGGTCTTCACCTGGGAAGCCGTCTTGAAGGCGGTGATTTCGCTCATGCCTATTTCTGCCTCTCCGGTGACTGCAAGGCGTATTTCCGCGGCGTGGCCGTCCTCGGGGCTGTAAGACCATGCTATGTATATGCTTCCATTTCCGGGGGCGCAGACAACCGGATTGACAGCGTCCGTTCTGCTGTCCAGCATCATTCCGCCATACCAGGTGGCGCCTTCATCGTCAGAGAGATAAGCATAGATCTTGCGGGGAAGGTAGAAGAGGTTTTCGTCTATCTTGCCGTTTTTCACCAGCAGCCACTTTCCGCTTGGAAGCACTGTGATACAGGATGAAGACCACGGGTTAAGGAAGAAAGGCTCCGGTGAACTCCAGGTTTGCCCGAAGTCGGAGGACACGCTCCTGTATCTCCAGTTGTACCCGTGCGCCGATGTAAGAAGGACAATGCGTCCGTCCCTCAGCGGGATAAGCTCCGGGTAATTGTGTCCGTCCTTAACTTTCTCATCTATTGACAATTGCCCACCAAAAGGCATCCAGCTTCTTCCTTTGTCCATTGACGCTTCAAGGCCAACAGTGCCCATTCCCTGCACAGGGCGCAGGTACATTCCGCTCCTGAGGCCGATTGCCGGAAGAGACAGCGGGCCTCCCACCGGCAGCAGTTCCGGGGCAGACCATGACGCACCGCCGTCCTGCGATGTTATGTACTCTGTATTGTCACCGTGGGAATAGGTCAGAGCCAGGGTACCGTTACGGCCGGAGAAGGACAACGGAGTGAGATTCCCGGTCAAGCCGGGAATGACGGAGGAGACGCCGGGAATGACGTTTATCAACAGGCAGAGGGATATGATAATCAGTCTTCTCATCTGTAACGCACAGCTATGGTTCCAAACTCCATATAGGTCCAGACGCTGCTGTTGGGGCGCAGGACTCCGTTGTCTGACCTGTACATGGCAAGGGTATAGGCATTCTTTTTCACGGGAGCTATGCGCACCCACACATCCTTGGCCCCAAACAGGGATGACGGAAGGACCACCTGATGCTCAGTAAGGCCCATACCACATTCGGTTGATGTATAATATGTAACACCGTCCTGCTCCCTCTGCCACCATGGCAGCGGCCTGCATGTGATGTCCGGGATATCCACACGGGCGTAGGCAACGTCGTCGGTTGACACCTCAACGCCCCAGTAAACAGGGCACATGCGGGTATTTCCGGAATAGTTGTCTCCGGCGGCAAATGAGAAGTCGAGGACAAGCCTGTCTCCGGATATACCAGACAGTGAGAACTTTACCACTACGGCATTACCGCAGTCTGAGCCCCAGTCCCACCAATGAGAGGCCAGGGTCCTCACCTGAAGTGAGCCGTATGGAACCTGTCCGCGGCTACCTACCTTATAATCCTTGTCCGGTTCCACAGCCGGATTGTCAATGTCACGGCCGCGGTATGTAGATGCCTCAAAATCAGTGTATAAGTACCCCTTTCCTTTGTCCGGGAGCACTTTTTGGCGCTTGATGTATTCTTTCTCCCCCTCATCAGTCATCAGATATTTCTGATTGTCATTCCAGTTCCATTCGCAAACGGTGCTGAATGAGGACGGGCCGTCCCACTCAAAGTCAAAATCCCCTTCCTCCAGCGGACGGATCTGCGGCGCGTAAACCTTACCGTAACGGAGGATATCGGAACGCACATAAATGCCGCTGAGAGTTCCCTTGCCCTGCGGAACACCGTTTCCGCTGCGGCGCCAGGGGACTCTGGAGTTTATCATTGCATAAACCGGGGAGCCTTCTGAATCTGTAAGGAGAGTCTGCCATGAGTCCATCATGCCATTGCCGCCGAGAGCCTTGTTGTCTGAAGGACGGGCCGCGTATGACTCCAGTATATTGCAATAGGAACCGTATTTGAACACAAATTCGCAGTCGGGGATGCTCACCCAGGTGTAGAGGTCATCATCCGTCAGTTCACGGACACGCCTTACCCGTACGGGGACATCCTCCTTACGTCCCGGGACCACAGACAGGACCGCGCCGTTGGGGATATCCCTTATAACCCGTCCACCGTCCTCTACCACTGCCTGTTCAATGTCTATGGTAACCCTGCTGTACCTCTCCAGTTTGCGGGCTTCAGGGTCCAGGTGCTGGAAGACCAGCTTCACGCCCCGCCACTTTCCGTCCTCACAAACCTCCATATACGCGGTCCTGTTGTTCTGCGTGGCACTTGCCGACCGATAATTGGTTTGCACGGAAAGGTCCAGATTGGGATTGGCCGGGGCCGATATCACTATCCCCTCTATAACCGATATGAGCAGCAGTTTCAGCAGTATTTGTTGTATCTGACAGCTATGTAATTGACAGCGTTGTTGGCCTTTGATGTGCTGCCCGCGGTACCGTTGGAAAACTTGGTGTCACAGTAGCCCTGGGTTGTGTTTCCGGAATTGTCCGCGGGAGTGAGGCGGACATAGACGTCGGCATATCCAAGCATGGACAGGGGAAGAGGAATGTCGATAGGCTTGTAGCCTGCGCTCTGCCAGGGCTGGGTCATGGTCCAGAGGACTATATCCGGAACGGAATAGGTACCCACTTCCTGCCAATCGGCCGATGCGTCATTGGACGTGGCCCATACTACCTTCCAATGAACGGGGCTCTTCCCTTCCTGAGATGTGTTGAGGGTGGAAACCTGAAGGGAAAGGACATCAGTCTGGATATCCGCGGTGGAGAAGTGAATCTCCCATGAGTGGAAGGAGCCGTCAGTAGCCACCCAGTACTCCTTCATCCAGGCCATGGGCCATCCGGAACCGGCAAGGAGCTGCCCCTTGTCAACGCTTCCGGTATATTCCGAGGCGTAGTCGGAACCGTCCTCCAGTACCACGCCAAAGCCGTTTTCATTGGTGCACCCGCTGAAGACCGGGCCCAGATAGCTTTGGTCGTAATTGGGATAGCAGACGGTGTTCATGGCACTGCTGTAAGTGGAGGTATAAGTATGGGTCATGGTGCCGGAACCGGCTGTTGCACTCCAGCTCCTGTCACTGTTTCCTGAACGGAGATACCGCCATTCGCAGATAAGGCCGGAGAAACTGTCCTCAAAGCTCTGGGTAAAGTCGAGGTCTTCCCAGCGCTGGTGGCGTATCTGGTATCGGCCCACTTCCTGAAAACTCTCATAAGGCTCGGAAACCACTATCCCTGAGATGCTTCCGCTTCCGTTACCTATTCTCCGTCCGTCCCTGCGGTAAGGGCAGGAAGTGTTTGTGTAGGTATAGATGCTGTTACCTGTAATATCCCTGATGACGGATGCGAACTTTGTGACACGATCGGCCTTGTAAAGCAATGTATAACCCTCGTTCAGAGGCGTGAGACCGCCTTTACGGATGGGAAATTCGCAGTCCGTGAGGGTGACTCTGGTGTAGATGTCGGAATCTGACAACTGAGAAATATGCATCCTCTTTGACGGGATGCCGTCTATGCCCACCTCCCTTGATGAGGCTATCATGGATGAGCGCACATTGGAGATGATGTAGCGGTCCGGGGAAACATCTTTCCTTATCTGGGCGCCGCTGAGGAGCAGGGTGACCTTGCTGTAAGGGACAAAGGTATTTTCTTCCTCGCTAACAGTCTCTATGAGGAAACCGTATCGGCCGTCAAGGCTTTCAAAAACAGCGCTTTTGTCAGTAATGGAATAGTCTATTGAGGTTGACGTGCGCCTGGGGTTTTCCGTGACGTTTCCGGAAGCGTTGTCACTCACTATGTAGCCTTCCAGGAAGATATTGTCTGTGATAACGGCCGGGTCTTCACCGGCCATTGCCCTCACATCTTCAAATGAAGCGGGCGTGCCAATGGTGTTGCCCGAAGCCGCACTCACGGCCTGGGTAAGATTGATGTCACGGTGCATCTTCTGGCCCCATCCGTTGATCCAGGAAAGGGTGAGCACGGCGCTTCTGACATCGGCCGTTTCATTATCTTCCGTCCTTACCCGGACAAGGTTTTCATAGACGGAACAGGCCTTCACCCACTGCGCGCCGTCAGTATCAAGATAACGGACCGTTGCCTTCACAGAAGACGGCGTGAGGGTGACTGTGGCGGGGATTTCAGTGTCTCCCATCCTGTTATAGACAACCGCGCTGGAAACGCCCACTGACAGAGTGTCAATGAGACCGGCCTGTCTTAGAACCACAGTATCCCGACGTACAACGTCACCTGCGCTGAAAAGCAGCCTTGCATAACGGCGTATGCCGGTATTTTCGTCAACTGTTACCTTAAGCGTCCCGTCAGAGGAAAAAGATTCCTTGTCAAGATGCGCCCACGGAGCCTGGTCCAGCAGGGAGATTGTGCCGGAGAGGTTTGCGTAATATGGGATTTCCACTTCCCCGCCCGCCTTTTGGGCAAGGACAATCTCAGGAACGGCGCCAAGCTCCACGGCATCGGTAAGGAGCATGTCGTCGTAGCTGCAGGAAGCCAGAATCAGGAGCAAAACCGGTATAATGAGCTTTTTCATAGGCGGTTAATTGTAACGGAGAGTGAGCTCGCCAAAGCGGACCATGGTATAAAGCGGAGATGAATAATTCTTGATGGTGCCTCCCTCGGGGGTGAGGAATGCATCGTCAAGGGACTTGTTGGAGGCGGCCCGCACCCTTACCCAGACCTGGCTCTTGCCAAGCAGGCTGGCGGGAAGTTTGGTCACGTACTGATGCAGTCCTGGGACGGAGAAGCCGCCTCTCAGGGCATCGGAGTTGGTGACGATGGGATGCATGGCATAGAGATGGTCAATGGCGGTAAACGTGCTGCCGTCGGTGGAATACTCAACCCGGTACTGGGTAGGGCCCTGGATGTCGTCGGTTGCCCCACGTGTAGATCCCTGTGCAGCGCTCCAGATGAGTACCAGGTTGCTGCCGGAAAGGCCTTCCGCGGAGAACTTGATGCAGAACCAGGGGGCGTCATCCATGTTGCCAATGTCCTGACTGCCCCAGAAATAGCCACCGGTTTTCACAAAACCGAGAGCTCCGTTTTTCACCATTCCTTTGTAGTATCCCGGTTTTACAGGGTCTGAAGTGTAATTGGTAAGATCATTGAAGCCGACGCTTGTCTGGATGGAGCCCACATTGCTGGTGATAGTTGCTGTGCCGTGGAGACCCGCCGCTATGGCATCTGCACCGTTTTTCTGCTCTTCGTCCCAGCCTTTGTACCAGGAGACAATCTCTTTGGAGAAGGCGTCGCCGGTGGGTTCTATGTCGCTTTCTTCCAGGGGACGAAGCTGATAGTTGCCCAGCCATCCGTTCCTGGCCCAGCGGATAAGGTCCGTGTGTACCAGGATGCCGGTAACGCTGCAAGTTCCCTGCGGAACACCATTTCCGTAGCGGCGCCAGGTTACGCCATTGTTTACAAGTAGGTTGATTTCATTGCCATCGGCATCTGTCATACTGCACGGGGTGGTGTCGGACTTCTGGGGCGAACCTGACCAGCCTACATTGGTCTTCTCACCCTCAGGATTCAGTGCCGCGACGGGAGCAGCGTAGCCGTCGTGGCAGTTGGTGTAGGCCCCGTGCTTGAAACTCATCTCCAGCCCGGGAATCCTAACCAGAGTGTAAATATCTTTGTCTGTGAGCTCTGACAGCTTCTTTTCCTTAACCTTGGGCGTTTCAGGGTCTCCCATTGACACGGCCGATTGTGTGAGGCCCTCTATGGTATAGCGGTCCGGATTGGTTTCCTTTCTCACAGTGACGCCGTTAAGATCAAGGGAGATACGGGAGCCGCGGTGAAGGGAGTTGTCGGCTCTGGAGGCAAAGACAAGGCGCAAGCCCTCCTCTGCGTCCGGAGTCTGGAGATAGGCGGTAACCCCGTTAAGGGAGGCGTCAAGTTCGGCCGGATTGAGGTTGGGTGCCGTTTCCATATTGGGAGAATCCATATCGGAAATAACCACGCCTTCTATGGCGCCGTCGTCAGTGAACTCATACTCGCCGGAGGCTGCGAGGGCCTTTACATCGGCAAAAGAGAGGCGGGGCGCCTTCTTTTTCTGGGTAAGGGTATAGCTGAAAGGCGCTGTCGTGCCATTTGAATCAGTGAAACTCAGGTCAAGGTTGGCCACCCTGTCAGTGCTTGCCGTGTTCTCCTCAAGCGTGACGAGGAAGGCAGAACTACCATCGGCCGGAAGGGAAACCTGTGCCCACGACGGGGCTGTCTGAGCCGCCTTCTTTACCATGTTTCCGAGGTAAGGCAGGAGATTGGTGATGACCGGGATAGTCACCACGGAGGATAGTGAGGACTGTCTGACGCCCAGCACTTCTTCCGGAAAGCTGAGGTATGGAGCCGCGTCTTTCTGCGCGAGCCTGAGGGTGGAGGTGTATTCAGTCCCTATGACATCGGCATAAGAAAGGGAGATGATTGCCACCCTTTCCGCACCGGTTTCATTTGCGGAGACGGTGAATTCAACGGCCGATTGTTTCAGAGCCACACCGCTCACCCAATCTACCGCTGCGCCTTCGTCTGTACGTACATCAACCTGAACTTTGTCCATTTCAGAAGCGGGCAGGTTTGTGAATAAGGCAAGCTCCCCCGACGCGCCGTTCCGGGGAAGGTCAACTCCTTTGGTTGCGAAGCCGAAGCTGACCTCTCCAAGGCCCGATTTCTGGACCATGGCAACGCTCCTGACGTCACCGCCGGAGCTGATTTCTATTACGGCCCTGCGTGCGATGCCGACGTTGGCCGAATAATGGAAACGGACCTGTCCCATGCCTGTACCGGAAGTGCCCTCGAGGCTGGCCCAGTCGGTGCCTTCCGTAAGTGTAGCCGTCCATGCTCCGTTGGCATAGACAATAACCGGAGTCATTCCCTCGGCCGCATCAAGTTCAACCTTATCGCTGGCAAGGGAGAGGTTCTGGTCAAAGCGGAACTCACTCTTGCAGGAAACAAGGAGAGCCAAAAGGGCCGATATAAGAGTCAGATGCTTTCTCATTATTCGTAGGCTTTATTGTCAAGGGCGTTCTCGGAAAGGGCCACTTCAGTGTCCGGGATGGGATAATACTCGTGGTACGGCCTGATGTTTTCCTTCAGGACACCATAGTCTGAGAATTCGTAAGTCCTCTTGTACCAGATGCCCCAGCGGACAAGGTCAAACTTACGCTGAAACTCTCCCAGGAGCTCACGTCCGCGTTCCATCTGGATCTCGTCAAGTAAACGGTCCTTGGTGGTGAAAGTGTCTATGCCGGAGATTCCCGCACGGGTTTTTACCATGTTAAGTTGCGTGAGGGCGTCGTCGGGGCGGTCAAGGGCGTTGTAAACCTCAGACAGCATAAGGACGGCGTCGGCATAGCGGAAAACAGGGTAATTGTTGCTGTCATAGGTGTTTATCATGTTGTAACACCAGAATTTGGGGCCCGGCCAGTTGCGCGAGAACCGGGTTCCGTTCCAGCTATATACCACTGACATGTTGCAGCGCCGGTCACGTCCTCCCTCTATAAAGAGGCCGTTTGCAAGATAGGCGTTGGGCCTCATTGGCTGCCAGGCAATACATTCGGAGCCGAGTTCAGGGATTTCAGCGCCATTGAACTTGCAATTGCCGTTGTCATCCTTCTCAAGCGGGTATGGCATGAGCACAGCCCCATAGTTGGAATAGTACTGTAGGCCGCCGGGAGTGTAGGTGTGCTGGACTTCAAAAATGCTTTCCCTGGTGTTTTTGTTGCGGAAAGCAATGTCTTCAAGAGGATAATTGTCCTCAGTGAGGGCACCGTACACTTCCTGAAGTGCTTCCAGGGACACACGAGCTTTGTCCCACCACGCGGCGGCGTTGGCCTCAGCATCCTTGCAGGCATTCCACATTGCCATTTTTGCAATGAGCATGCGGGTGAAAGCCCATCCCGCCCTCTGGAGACCAAGGTCATAGGCCCGCTCCCTCGGTAGGTCTTCAACACACTGCTCAAGCTGCTCTATAAGCGTGCCGCGGGTTTCAATGGCGCTCATGCGGGGGAGGTGGCGCACCTTGTCCAGCGTGGGCCTGTCCCTTACATAATCTTCATAGTACGGGACATCCCCAAAGAAGCACGTGAGAATGTAGTACCAGTATGCGCGCATGGCCATGGCTTCCGCCTGCAGCGGCTTCAGGTCTTCAGGGTCAATTCCGGAGTTTTCCATGGCCCAGAGAGCATAGTTGGCGTTCCTTACTCCGGCGTATGCGTATTCCCAAAGGGTGATTCCAAAACGGGCGTTGGCCGGTGAGATGTCAAGTTGGGCATCCTGGGTACCGGACTGGATGTAGAAAAGGTCTGTGCATCCTTCGGTTGCAATTGCAAAGCCAAGGGCATAGACAGTATTCAGCGGGCTGTAGGTTGCGGTGACACAGGCATCGGCCTGCTGGAGGGTCTCCACAAAATCAGGACTCACATAAAGATTGGCGGGCTCCTTGAGGGAACACGAAGCCGCGAATATGGCAAGTGCCAGTATGATTAATGTCCTTTTCATGCCTTAATACCTTAACTGAACGGAGAAAACAATTTTGCGGGCCTTTGGATACGCGCCCACATCCATACGTCGTATCTTGGAACCGGAAGCGTCTGAGGAGACATCCGGGTCAAAGCCGTTGTAGTACTTGAATAACAGAAGATTGTTCCCGGACAGGGTGAATACCACATCCTTGAGGAAAGTCTTCCTGGAGAGGTTGAGAGTGTAACTCAGGCTCAGGTCCTGGAGACGCAGGTAACTTGCGTCAAACACCATGAAATCACTTGGAACTGCCACTTCATAGTTTCCGGCACGGGGGATGTCGGAGTCCGGGTTCCTCACGGGATGCCAGGAGTTGAGCATGAAGCGGTACTGGTTTGTATAGATGCCACCGGCCATGTAGAACATGGTGTAGTTGAAAATCTTGCCGCCAAGGCTGTAGGTCCAGTACATGTTGAGCTTGAATCCTTTGTAGCGGAAGGTGTTGTTGAGACCGCCGTAGATATACGGGTCTGCGTTTCCAAGGTAGCAGAGGTCACTCTGGTTAAGGACACCGTCATGGTTCACGTCCACATAGCGGGGAAGCCCCAGGGTGCGGGATGCCGTTTGCCCGGCATAAGCATGAGTGATGTTGTTGCGCTCAACTTCTTCCTGATTGTGCCAGACTCCGGCATAATGGAAGCCCCACAGGGCGTTGAGCGGGTATCCCTTCACATATCCCAGCATCATGTAAGGATTGTTGTTTGGGGATCTGTAAACGGATACAAAGTCCTCTGTACCAATGTCAAGGACCCTCTGGTCATTGTGCGAAACCGTAAGGGTTGTGCTCCAGGAGAAATTCTTTGTAACAATGTTCCTGGTGTCAAGAGTGAGCTCAAGTCCCTTGTTGGAGGTTACGCCAAGGTTCTGGAGCACGGAGGAGTATCCGGTGCTCTTTGGAACTGACACGTTGAGAAGGAGGTCCCGCGTGCGGGAATCATAGGCCTCCGCTGTGACGGAAATACGGTTGTTGAAGAATTTCCCCGTAAGGCCGATGTTATAAAGCGTGGTGGTTTCCCAGGTAAGGTCCGGGGAGGATATCCTTGACGGACGGTAAGAGGTTGCCCTTGAACCGTCAATGAGATAACCGGAGAATGAGGACATGGCGGCCTGGGACAGGAAATAGCCTATGGCGTCATTACCCGTCTGGCCCACGCTCACCCTTACAGAAAGCTCGTCCACATCTTTGGCGCCTGACATGAATTTTTCATTGTGGATATTCCATTTGGCCGATGCCGAAGGGAAAAAGCCCCATTTGCGGTTATCTGCAAAATTGGATGCGCCGTCTACACGGCCTGTAACGGTGAGATAATAGCGTTTGCGGTAGTTGTAATTGACCCTGGCAAGGACAGAGGCCGTTTCCTTGTATCTTGCGTAAGAATCGACGGTGTAGGTCTCTTTGTCAAGGACGGCGTTCATGTCGTTCCAGGCGATGTCGTCCACCAGGTACCCTGACCCCTTTGCGCTTAAACGGCTGTAATCCAGAATGAAGCCGGTGAATCCGGCCACAGCGTCTATATGGTGCCCGCCCTTGAAATCTTTGTCTGCGGTGAGGCTGGTTTCAAAGGTGTGGTGGTACTCCGGAAGGGCCTCCTGATAGGCGTCACCGCCTTCACGCCCCTGTTTTGCAGGCAGGGAAGACTGGTAATAGTAGAAGCGCTGGCGGTCAAACTGAAGGAAGTTATACTGGAGTTTGAGCTTGAGCCACGGGGCAAGGGACGCTTCTCCCCAAACTGTCTGTGAGTTTGTAAAACGGCGGCAGAAATCGGTCTCGTTCTCTATCACGGAAAGCGGGGTGTTAATGACTCCGCCGTTGAAATAAAGCGGATTGTAATTGTCCCTGGGGCCAATTATGGGAGACAGGTACATGGCGGAATTCCACCAGCCTGTACCGCCTATCTTTGTAAGGGGATTCTCCGTGCGGCGGTATGTGAAACTCATCTTGTATCCCACCTTGAGCCATTTGAAAAGCTGGTGGTTTATGGAGAACGTGTCTGTAAAACGCTTCTCCCCCGTTTTCTTGATTATGCCCTCGTTGTCCGTATAGCTTGCAGAGAAGAAATACTTGGTTGCCGCGCTGCCACCGCTTGCGGAAAGGTAATAGCTCTGGTAGGGGGCAACCTGGGTTATCTGATCTATCCAGTCCGTGCCTTCCCCGTAGGAGAAAGGATCCGGAACGGACATTGAAGACACCGGGAGGGTAGAACTGTACTGGTTGCGGAAATAGGCGTAGTCGTTCCTGTAAATGGCAAACTCGGTGGCATTCATGATATCCGGCTTGAACGGGAGCTGGGAAATGCCGGCGGTAGCCTTGAAAGTTATGCTTGGCTTGGAGGAAGCCTGCGACGAAGACGCCTTAGTTGTAATAAGGATAACGCCGTTGGCACCCCTGGCGCCGTAGATTGCCGTAGAGGAGGCATCCTTGAGGACGGAGATATCTTCAATATCGGCCGGATTTATGTCATTGAGGTCACTCACTGCGTCCATGATGCCGTCCACTACTATGAGGGGCTCGTTTGATGCCTCAATGGAACGCGTGCCGCGGATACGTATGGACGTGGTTGCGCCGGGTTCTCCGGTGGTTGTCATGATATCGGCCCCGGCAACTTTGCCCTGAAGGGCCTGGTCAACTGATGTAAGGGGACTTTCACGGATATCAGCCATCTTGATGTTGGACACGGACCCTGTAAGGTCTTCGTGCCTTACGGAGCCGTAACCGATGGCCACAGCTTCGTCCAGTGCCATTGTTACATCAGGCTCCATTACAACGTTGATGCGCGCCCTTCCGGAAACATTTTCCTCAACATCCTTCATTCCCAGATAGCGGAACTCCAGCACATCCGTGGTGGTGCAGTTTATCTTGTAGTAACCGTTGATATCGGCCATGGCCGTGGCCTTGGGAACGCCTCCCTGGCCCTGGACCAGGACCATGGCTCCGGCAAGGGGTTCGCCGCCGTCATCACTAATCCGGCCTTCAACCGAAAGCGCCTGCTGGGCATAAAGCCCGGTTGGCAGCAGGACCATCCAAATCACGGCAGCACAATGAGAGGCGAAGATTTTCAGGTTGTTCATACAAAATGTGGTTGTCTATCGATGCAAAGATAACCCCTATTGCCCGGAGGCGGGGGAAAAACAGTACCTAAAAAAGAAAAAATAGTCCCTACTCCTCGGGGGTTGGAGCATAAAGAAGAGAATCCTCCCTGACGGGAAAACCCAGTACCGGAACACCGTCTTTTCCCCATTTAACTTCCTGCATTCTGGGAGAACGGTTGTCCACTGCACGCATGTCAGGAAAACGGGATTTGCCGTTATAAAGAATGTACAACTGTTCACGGGTGCGGTAAAAACTAACGTGACCGGGGCCGAGTACTCCCGTTCCCTCATTCTTGGAAAACACCGGTTCCGGGGATTTGTGCCAGGAGGAAGGTTCAAGGGGGTCTGCGCCTGCCGGAGCCATGAGAAGTCCTTCACAGTAGTAACTTGTATAAGTCTCGCTTGCTGCGTAATACACTAGAAGACGCGTGCTGTCCCTTGAGTAGAGGAACTCAGGGCCTTCGTTTACAAGTGAGGGGGCGGGATAGGAAGTACCGTCCTCGTCTATCCATTGGCATTCCCATTCATATTGCGGGGTGGATATCACCCGCGGCGTTCCCTCAATAGTCCAGGGATTTGTCATGGGGGCTATGCAAATATTCCAGACTGTAGCTTTCCCGGGGACCACGGAATCTGTCCCGGACCATAGGAGATAGCGTTTCCCGTCATGAGTGAAAGTAGTGGGGTGGATGTCCTTGACATTGCCTGTCTTAATCCAGCCCTTCATGGTGAAAGAGCCTTCCAAAGGGTCACGGGAAGGATTTTCCATAACATATATATGGCGGATGTCTCTTCCGGAGCCGTCGTCCGCCGAAAACATCACGTACCATTTTCCGTCTATGTGGTGAAGTTGCGGGGCCGAAATGTGCGATGCACTGCCAGGAGAAAAAATCACGTGCTCTTTTGCGCCTGCAATATCTGAGATATGATCTGCCTTCCACACGGAGACACGGTCGTTCATGGACTGGGTGTAGTAATAATGCCCGTCAAACCTGATAAGGCGCGGAGATGAGCCAGCAGGATAGATGGGATTGGTGAATGTCTCCCGCCCCACATCGGGAACATTTTTCTCGTAATTGTAGCAGGAAAGGACCAGAAGGGCCGACAAAAGTATGGGCACTATGCGTATCACGGCGCTAATATACAATTTTTCAGAAACGGCAGACACCGTGCGGTACTATTTTTTCTTTTTTCGGTCCCGGTTTTTTCTTTCTGGGGCTTCAAGGTTCATCGCAATTTTATATATTTGCAGACATGAGGAACATTCTTCTCATAATCCTTCTTGCGTTGAACGCCTTCCCACAGAAGGCCACAGAGTATCTTGGGCAGAAGGAAGGGCTTTCAAGCAATCATGTCAACTGTGTAATCCAGGATGGCAGGGGATTTTTGTGGATAGGAACAGACTCCGGCCTGGACCTTTACGACGGAGACGCTGTGCAGTCTTTCCCACGTCCCGTCATTTCCCTTGCAGAGTGCGGAGGCTTCATCTGGGCCGGAACAAATGAGGGCGTTTTCTACTACAATCCCTCCGACGGCAGCCTCTCCCCTTTCAGGGTCACAACCAGATACGGGGTTAACATCATAGCCCCCGTAAACGCCCTTGCCGTTAACGGGAACAACCTGTGGGCGGGAACGGCTGGCCAGGGCATCTTCATTTACAATCTTTCAACTCAGGAACTTGTCCAGCACAGCATTCACACGCCATACGTGAAAAGGATAACACAGGACGCCGACGGACGTATCATTGTTGAATGCCTGGACGGCTCCACATATCTTTACAGCCACACAGGAGATTATATCCGGGATGTGAACATTCACCTGGCCAATAACGGAGCCTCTCTCCTTGACAGGGAGGGAACCCTCTGGATTCCTACTGAAGACATGGGGCTGATGATTATCCCAAGGAAAGATGCAGGAACCGTCTCCACTCCTCTCCCGGAAGGCAATTTACCGGGCAGAACCACCCCCATTACAGAAGACGACGAAGGGACGCTATGGATGGGTATCGGCAACAGGCTTTATACTCTTTCTCCGGAAGGCCATGAAATCACGGTGGAAAAAGGGGCGAATATCTCCGGAAACATATCCCAGCTCCTGTATGTGCCGGGATATATATGGATAGGAACGGAAGAAGACGGGCTCTACAGATACGCCCCCGCGCAGAAAAGGGTGACGCATTACCCCTTAGCTACATCTGTAACCGCCATCCAACGTCTTTCCGGCGGAGATATCATTGTGGGAACAGACCTGGGGGTGTTCTCATACAGAACAGACACAGACAGTTTTGTGCCGGAACTCAACCGCAAAGACATAAGGATAATCCTCAACGGAGATGAATCCGAAAACCGGAATCTGGTTGAGTTTGAAGTGGTTGCAAAGAGTTCTGTGGCCGCCTTCGCTGAAGACATATCTTACCATCTGTATATGGCTACGTCCAACAGGGGACTGTTCAGGAAAGACCTTATAGGTGGCAGGTGGGAGCATCTTGTAAACACACGCACAGGAGACAATTACCTGTCCGGAAACAAAGTGACCACCCTCTTCCCCGGAAAAGACGGCGGAATATGGGCCGGCACAGCCGGGGACGGGCTCTGGTACCTTCCAAAGGACAGCCTGTCCTTCTCCCGACACGCTCTTCCGGACCGCCGCCTGGACGGAGCGGGGATAACCTCTCTTGCTACAGACGGCATCGGCCGCCTCTGGATGAGCACTACGCTGGGATTGTGGTGCTTTGACAACTCCCGCCACAGCATTACGCCGTACAACATACGGTCCGGAAAGTTGCTGTATTCTAAAAGTGGGAAACTGTATGTGGGACAAAGTGATGCCATTGTCTCACTGATTCCCGGAGAGGCCGGGGCTGGAGCCGGTAATTCCAATGTGGTAATCCGCGAAATGCATGTTGGAGACAGCACGTTATTCATACCTCCTGGCGGGCGGGATATTGTCCTGAAGTATTCCCAGAACAGTTTTTCCATACGTCTTGCAGAACTCAGCTATACCGCTCCCTCCAGGAAAGTTTATTCCTGGCGGTTAAGGGGCCTTGAAAAGAACTGGACAAGGGGAAGCAGTCAGAACATGGCCACCTACACCAAAATCCCCTACGGTGATTACGTGTTCGAAGCCGGTGGCTGTGACGATATCCTGCATATTACCGTGAGCCCGCCATGGTGGCGCAGTACGGCGGCAAGCATCCTGTGGGTAATCCTTGGAATGGGAGCCCTGGCTGCGGCCATGATACTTTGGCAGAGGAGCATAAAACGGCGTTATTCAAAGCTCATGAAGGAAAGGGAAGAGGCTCGTGAGAAGGAGCTTTACAAGCAACGCTTACGCTTTTTTATCGGCCTGGTGCATGAGATAAGGACTCCCCTCACGCTCATCCGTCTCCAGCACGACAAAGAAGAGCATGAACCCGACGACACCATCAGCCGGAACCTCAATTACATGCAGGACACCATAAACAGGATTCTGAGCTACGACAAAAACACCTCTGACGGCATAGACATGCTGGTGACAAGAGTAGATTTGAACGCCCTCGTGGAAGCCGTGGCATCAAACTTCCGGGAAAGCGCCATTTCAAAGGGACTCAGGCTCATGACGGCCCCGTATGCGGAAAGAGTATTTGTATATGCCGATGAAGACCAGATAACCAAGATACTGAACAACCTTCTGTCAAACGCCCTGAAATACACACGGGACAGCATAGTGGTAGAGGTTGATGCCAGCGGGGAAAAAGCCTTTATACGGGTAGAGGACAACGGTCCGGGGGTCAAAGAGGAAGAACGTGAGAAGATCTTCGGCATGTTCTACACCCCGGCCGATGACAAGATAGCCGCATCCTCCGGTATGGGTGTAGGGCTGGCCTACGCTCGGCAGATTGCCAAAGCCCATAACGGGGACATTTCCGTGGAAAAATCGGCCATGGGGGGAGCATCTTTTGTTTTAAGCCTGCCTCTTATGAAGGAGGAGGAGAAACCAGAGGAACCCGCCTATTCAGGCACTCCGGCCGACACCGGCATCACAGTGCTCATTACAGAGGACAACACGGAACTTTTGAAAACGGTGCAGGAAGAACTTTCTTCCTATTACCGAATACTTACGGCAACGGACGGAGCCAAGGCCCTCACCATACTTGAAGAAGAGGATGTGGACATAGTTGTCAGCGATGTCATGATGCCCATAATGGACGGCCTTGAGCTGTGCCGGAAGATAAAAGGGAACATGGCCTACAGCCACATTCCCGTTATACTTCTCACAGCCAAAGTCTCTGTTACGGACAAGACGGAAGGCATGACAAGCGGTGCCGATGCATACGTGGAGAAGCCCTTCTCACTGCGGCAACTGCGCGGCCAGATAGACAACCTAATCCACCTGAGGGAAGCCTTCAGGAAAGCCGTTACAGAGAGCGGTGAACTGCCTAAAGAAGCTCATCAAGGCCATGATGCAGACTTTATGAACGCAATAAACGCATCCATCGAGAAACAGATAGCGGAAGAGTCCTTCTCCATAGAGACCCTGGCCTATGACATGGCCATGTCCAGGACCAATTTCTTCCGGAAGTTCAAAGCCCTTACAGGAGGAACGCCCAACGACTACCTCAAGAATTACAGGCTCACAAGGGCGGCTGAACTCATACGCGAGGGTGCAAGGATCAACGAAGCTGCTGAGAAAGTGTGATTCACGTCTTCATCATACTTTGCCAAGTGCTTCAAGCAGCGTTTCGGCGTACTTCCAAAAGACTATACAAAAACCAATTGACATGAAAAAACTTGTTGCAGTAATCTTTTCCCTGTTAATTTTCCGGCTCTCTTTTGCGCAGAAGCAGGATATTCTCATAAAGAAGAATTTTCCCTTTACCGTTGCGCTGGAAAACTCCGCAGCAGAATGTGTCAGGA
>JAFVDC010000100.1 GCA_017478685.1 Bacteroidales bacterium
CTCACAAGGATCCTCCTCGCCCTTGAGGAATGCGGCCATGGCGGGCCCTATGCCGAATTCACCATGGAAGTGACTCCGGAAGACATGGTGGAAAAGGGGCTCCCCTACCTCGAAAGCCTCAGGATGCTGGGATGCAACAGGATAAGCATCGGCCTGCAGTCCCTTGACGACGACCTCCTCAGGTGGATGAACCGCCGCCACAACGCTGAACATGCAAAAAAGGCCGTCCAAATGGCAAGGGAGGCCGGTTTCGAGAACATTAGCGTAGACCTCATCTTCGGCCTTTCAGTACTCAAGGACCAGGTGTGGGAACGCACCATAGACGAAACCCTTGAACTGCAGCCGGAGCACATCTCCTGCTACCAGCTCACCGTAGAGGGAGACAGTGTGCTTGCCCACAGGCTGGAAGCCGGGGAATATGAAGAGGCGTCGGAGGAGCAGTGCGCCCTCCAGTACAACCTCCTGTGCCGAAAACTCCATGCGGCAGGGTACAACCACTACGAAATCTCCAACTTCGCCAAGCCCGGCTTCGAGGCCAAGCACAACGGCGGATACTGGCAGCGCCGCCCCTATGTGGGGCTTGGCCCTTCGGCCCACTCCTTCAGCGGCAAGGGCCGAAGCTGGAACAGCGAGGAAATTTCCGGATACACCCGCTCCGAGGAATCCCTCAGCGTGGAAGACGAGATTGTGGAAACCCTGATGCTGAGCCTCAGGACCGCCCGTGGGGCGGATGCCGAATTTGTGGAAGCCAACTGCAAGGCGGCGGATATTGAGAGGCTTATAGGTGAAGGTGCGCTGGTGAAAACCGGCCGCCGCTACCACATTCCGGAAAACAGGTTTTTTGTAAGCGATGAAATAATAAGGGAACTGATATGACATACCTGAGAAGAGCAGTCAAATACTTTGTCCAGATAGTGATTATCTTTGGACTCATCATAGGGATCCTCATGCTCAGCGGCATGGTTTCCAAGGATGTCGCCGTGGCTTTCCGTAACGGCTGGAACTCCATTTGGATGATACTGGGGCTGTTTGCGGCAATGAGCCTCATCTACCCCTACTTCGGCTACGGCAAACGCCGCATCCGCGCCACCGGAGATCCTGCCCCCATGTGGGAAAAGATTGACGAAGCCATGGAGTCAAGGGGGTACGTTTTTTGCGGTGAAACTCCTGAAGGCGGCAGGAAATACAGGCTCACAAATGTGGTCAACCGCGCCGCCCGCATGTGGGAAGACACCCTTACAATTGAATCCGTATTAGGCGGGTTTGAAATAGAGGGCCTCATAAGGGACCTCTCCCGCGCAGTAATGTCTATAGACCGTAAAATTAATGACTATGGCAACTGACACCCAAAAATTCAAAACCGTGGCCACCTTCTCCGAGAAGGTCCAGGCCGACATGTGCGTCGCGCTCCTTGGAGACAATGGCATTCCCGCCGGCGTGTTCGGCGCAGACTCCTCCTATCCTTCCCTGGGCTATTCCAGGCCTATTGAAGTGAAAGTAAACGAGAACGACTACGAGGCCGCTATGAGCATCCTGGCAGCCTCCGACAAAGCCGAATAAAATTCGGCCCCAAAGGCATCTGTAAGCGGCCCGCGGAGGAATTCGTATACACGGATTCCTTCGCGGCGCCCTTTTTCATAGGCGTCCTTGCATATGTGCCAGCGGTGAAGATTGAGGCCCACCCTGCCGCCACCAAGGTCTACAACGCGGATAGGGTAAAGGGAGCATGAAATGGGCTTGCGGAAAGTCCCAAGGCCCTTGCAGAACTGGCGCTCTATGGAGCAGAAACAGTTTCCGGCGTCATCAAAATGACAGTAGGCGCACTCTTCCGAGCCCGGGACGACAGGAGTCACAAGGTCCCCGTCACGGTCTATTTCAAAAAAGCCCTTGGCATCTACGGTATCACGCCCCTTTTGGGTCATGAACGGAGAATACACCTTATAATTGGCCTCAAGGGGCTCCAGTTCCTCTTCCTTCAGCGGTGCCCCGCTGTCCCCGATAATGCAGCAGCAGCCCTTGCAAACGGGGTAGTCGCAGGCGAAATACTCCAGGATGACATCCTCCGAGACAAGGACATCCCCTATCTCTACTATGGTGCCGAATGACGAAGGTTTACTCATTGCACAATGTATTCTACAAGGCCGCCTGAGGAAATGCTCCCAAGGAAGCCGCGGACTTTGTCCGGGGTTATGGCGCCGATGCTTTCGGCGTACCTGGAATTAATGTCCTTGTTTATGGAGTAGCGCGCCACCTGGGCCGAAGTGAAGCCTTCCGGGGAAGCCATCTGGCGTTTCACGTTTTCCATGAGGGCGCTCTTCCAGGCCTGGACATCCGTCTGGGCGGGAAGACGCTTGGAGGCCTTGGCTATGGCAGAGCGCACGGCAGTGAGCGCCTTTGTGACATCCTGGTCTTTTATGTCGGCGGGAAGGTTTTCAAGGGGCACGGGCCTACATGAGATCTCCATATAAAAACGCTCCTGCGGGTGAGGCATGGGCCCCACGGCGACATCGGCCGTAAATCCGTACGGGGCAAGTTCCCACATGAGGAACTGCTTCATGGCCCTGGCAGCCACATGGGACAGGTAGAAGTTGTCCGAGGTTATGGATATGGGGGCCTCCATAACCACATTTATGCCTTGGGGGCCCTTATTCCCGTTGACGGTGAGGGTGCCCGTGACTGGCTTGAACTCAACATTGCGCCTTGGAGTGGAGCCCTTTTGCACGGAAAAACCGCCTATGTACTTGCACAGCAGGCGTTTCACCACGCCGGTTTCAAGGTCTCCGGAAATAATCAGGACGCCGTCGTTGACGCGCGCAAAACGGTCTGCGTAGAAGGCTTCGGCCTTGTCCTGGGTATCCGGCGTAAGCGCCCCGGCGTGCTGGGAATAGCGGAATCCGGGATGAAGGTTCCTGTACACAATATCTCTGGCCGAAGGCTCTTTCATGTCATTGACGGCCGAATAGCGCTGGAATTCCTGGCGGTTTGGCTCCCGCTCCCAGAACAGCGCCAGGAGGGACTTCATGAGGATGGAAAGCCTCCCGGAAGGCGCCTTGCCGCTAATTACCATGCCGTTAAGGTGGACATCGGCCTGCATGGAAACGCCGTTTACCTCAAGGATGTCCCGAAAAACGGGCGCAGGAATGCCGCCGACGTTGTACAGGGACAGCATGGGGCCGATATGCCCGCCTTCCCCTTCCTGAAGGTCCGGGATCTGGGACAGGCCGCCGTTAAGGACAAGGGCGTAATTGAACATGCCGGAGCCCTTAACCTCTTTGTACACAACGCGTACGCCGTTGGAGAAGGTCCAGAGGGTGCCGCCGGAAACTGGATCCGCTTTTTCCTTCTGGATACGGACCTTGGACATGAGGAAATTAAGGCCGGAGGTGTCCTGCCGATGCCAGGAATAATCTCCCTCTGATGGCACTGCAAGGGCGTTGTTGTAAGTGGCGTTATACACCATAAAGGCCTCTGCAGGGTCCAGGGTGTCCTTGGCGGTGAGCCTCAGGGTGAGGTTGTTCTCCCCTGCGAGGAGAGCAGATGCAAACTTGCCGAAAAGCCTGGCCTCGGTTTCTTCAGGGATGTTTTTCCGGGCGAAAAGGCGCACCCTCTCCCCGGCGGGGGCAAGGTTGGCGCCAAACAGGAAATGGGCTATGCAGGGATTGATTTTGTCTTCCATTTTCGCGGCCTCCGACAGAAGGCGGGGACGGATAACCTCCTTGGCGTCAGAGAATTCCTGCACGCTCACGCCCTTTGAATCTATGGTGGCAAGCGTACGGGCCATTACCCTGAGGGCGGCGTCTTCCTGCCCCGGAAGAACGGTGGCCTTCACGGTGTAGAGCTCATCTCCAAGATAGTCGCAGCTCCTGACGGCCCCGAAGTCTATGCCCGCGCATGTAATGCCGGCTTTCACGAAATCGGCCTCCAGGCGGTGCCTAAGGAGTTCCAGGAATTCTATGCCGAAGATATCCGTGACAAGGGCCTGGGCCGTGTTCATGAAGATGTCCGGAATGCGGTTTCCGGCATAAGTGACGGACACCGCGCCCACGCTGTCAATGGCAAAGTCCAGTTTTGCGGGTTGCGACGGATTCCACTCGTGCTTTGGGGCGGGCCCCGGAGCATCCAGCTTTTTCACAAGCATGGAGAAGATGTCCATCTTCTTCCTCAGTTCCGTGGTGGGTTCAACGTCTCCGGACACCACGATGGCCTGCGGCACGCTGGTTTCGGCCATCTTTGAGAAGGTGTAAAGGAGCATGGAGTCAAGGACATCCTTCCTGTAAATGGGAATGTCACGGAAAGAGTATATGGTGGAGCCTTCCCTGCCGGAGACATAGCCTTCCGGGGAGGGGCCCACTCCCATCCTTGCAAGAAAGGCCGAAGACAGGCCCTCACGCTTGGAATCTGTAAGGGAATCTCCTTTCTGGACCAGGGCGATGGATGCGTAACCCTTTTTGAGGGGGGCCTTTACAATATAGTACGAAGCGTCACATCCAAGCTTCCCCACCTCTATGGACGGGTCTATGGAAAGGGGCGGCAGCTGCTGGGCTGGCACAATTATTGTGCAAAAAAGCCCGGCAACCAGTGGAAATATGCTTTTGAGTATTTTCACGGTGCTAAGTTACAATTTAAATTGCTATATTTGCAACTTACGCGCCACTAGAAAACAAATATAAAACATATAAGGATATGAAAAAGTTATTAGTAGTATTCGCAGCTCTGGGTCTTTCCTTCAGCGTAATGGCCCAGGATTTCGGTGCCGCAGTGGAGACCTTCAACCAGGCCGCCCAGGCAGAGGAAAAAAATCAGGCCCTCAAGCTCTTCAAGGAGGCTTACACCCAGTTCGTAGCCTGCAGTGAAGAGGAAGCCCTTGAAAAAGTGCAGGAGCTCAAGGACATCATCCCCGCTTATTCCGTAGCAATTGCAAAGGAAAGCATAAGCGCAAAGGATTATGACGCCGCAATCGTCGCCCTTGAGGCCGCCGCCGCAGACTGCGCTGAATTCGGCGCAGAGGAAAAGGCCGCAGAGGTCAAGGAGCTGTTCGGCTTCACCTACAAGGCTGCCGCCAAGAAGGCTCTTGGAGCAAAGGATGCCGCTACCGCTTTCACAAACCTTAAAAAGAGCGTGGAGTATGACCCCGCAGACGGTGAGGCCCAGTTCCTCCTTGGCCGTATTCTCCTGAGCTCCGGCAAAATAGATGAAGCAAAGGCTGCATTTGAAATTGCCTCCGCAAACGGCAAGGAAGCAGACGTCAAGAAGCAGCTGTTCAACTACTACTACAACAACGGCCAGAAGAAGCAGCAGGCCAAGCAGTACGCAGACGCCGTGGAGCTTTACAAACAGGCCATTGAAGTGGACCCTGAACCCGACAAGCCCGCAATCTTCTTCAAGATGGGCATCAGCTATGGCGCCCTTGGCAAGAAGGCCGAACAAAACGACGCCCTCAAGAAGTATGTAGCCGCCGATCCTGCTGCCGCAGCCAACGACGACATCCTCCTCACCATTGCCCAGAACGCAGTTGCCCTCAAGGACGCAGACACCGCCAAGGAGTTCTACGGCAAGCTGGTGAACAGCAAAAACGAGAACTACGCCAAGCAGACAAAGGAATATCTCAAGTAGCATCCCTCTATAGTTCTCCCCTTGTGGTGCTAGCTATCAACCTGACACACAATCACTTACAGAAACTTCTACTAGAACTTTTTCTGGTAGAAGTTTCTGTAAATAACAGACAATCAGAACTTTAACCTCCACCATGAAAAAGATCTTTTCGGCCTTTTTGAGCCTGGCCGTCGCAATATCCCTCAACGCACAGGAGGAGTACAGGCTCCTCGTGGGCACTTATACGGAAAACACTCCGGCCGATGGCGTATACCTCTATTCCTTTGATGCCCAAACGGCCGAAGCCCGCCTTCTGGACATGGCCAAATCCGGAAATCCGTCATTTGTGATTGCCAATCCGGACCAAACCAGGGCATACAGCGTCAATGAATACAACGACGGCAGGCAGGGGGTAAGTTCCTTTGAGCTTGAGGCCGATTCCATCCGCGGGCTCAATTCCGTCATCATTCCAAAGGAGCAGACCGACGGCGAAGATCCCTGCAACCTTCTTTTTAATGGAGAAACCATCATAAGTTCCAATTATACGGGAGGTACCGTAACGGCATTTGCCCTGAGCGAAGACGGAAGCATACTTGGCACTTCACAGTACTTTTCCTGCAGCTCGGAGTATTTCCAGGCCCTGACAGGGCTCTCCCTGGGGTCCGATCCCGCCCATATGCACTGCGCCGTACTGTCCCCGGACGGAAAGTACTTTTTTGTGACAAACCTTGGAATGGACTGCATCCACCGTTTTGAGCGCGTAGAAGGCATTCACCCTCTGGGAAATTCCACCGTGGCTTGGAAGCATACCGGGCTCACGAAATTCGGCCCCAGGCACATGGTTTTCAGTGCCGACGGAAAATACGCTTATCTTCTGTGCGAACTTGGAGACAAACTGGTTGTATTTGAGTATGAAGACGGCAAGCTTAATCCCATCCAGACACTCACCGCCTATAAGGGCAAAGGGCACGGCAGCGCCGATCTCCACATATCTCCGGATGGCAGATACCTCTATACCAGCCACAGGCTTAAAGAGGACGGCATTGCCATTTTCGGCATAGACAAAGCCACCGGAAAAGTAAAGAAAGCAGGTTACCAGCCCACCGGCCGCCATCCAAGGAATTTTGCAATTACCCCGGACGGCAACTGGCTCCTTTGCGCCTGCAGGGACGACAACCGCATAGAGGTCTATTCCATCAACAAAGAAACCGGAGCCCTCAGCGCTACTGGAAAAACCATTGACGTGGGAGCCCCGGTATGTGTTCAGATACTAAGCAGTGAGGATTAATCCCGGCCGGAATAGGACGTGGATTTGAAATCCTTTACCCAAACCTGGCGCTCGATGGGTTCGTCCAGTGAAATCATGGTGTCCGTGGACTGGATGTAAGGGATTTTCTGGATGGTGTTGAGCAGGACCTCCATAAGGTGGTCGTTGTCAATGCAGTAGAGTTTGGCAAGGATGGCATGCCTGCCGGTTACAAAATGACACTCCACTATTTCCGGGATCTTCTTTAAATTTGCAATTACCTCCGGGTACTTGGTGGATTCCGACAATGAGATGCTCACAAAGGCGCACATGTTGAGCCCAAGGGCCTGCGGCTTTACAAGGAGGCGGGAGCCGGTAATGACGCCGTTGGCCTCCAAACGCTTGACTCTTTGATGGATAGCAGCACCGGAAACGCCGCACTCACGGGCAATTTCCAGGAAAGGCATACGGGCATTCTTTACCAGGAACGAAAGGATTTTCTGGTCTACTTCGTCGATGTGATACTTTGCCATAGCTTACACTTTTTAACTAACTTATGGCAAAGATAGTAATTATTTTGATTTTTTAACCCTCCTCACGAACTTTTTTGTGGGCGCGGATTGAGAGATAATCGCCTGACAATCAGCCTGGGTGAGCGTTTTGGCATCTTTTCCCTTAGGAATTTTAAAATTGGAATCTCCCTGCTTGATGTACGGGCCGTAACGTCCGTTGATGACTTTTATGTCTCCGAATTCGGCAATTATCTCCTGTGCGGGTTTGTCAGCGGGATTCTCCGAAACAAGGGCCTCACACTCTTCAAGGGTTATTGTAAGGGGGTCCTTGCCGCGAGGCAGCTTGATGTTTCTTACGCCGTACTTGAGATACGGGCCGAATTTGCCGCGGGTGGCAATTACGTCCAGTCCGGCGATTTTTCCCACGGTCCTGGGGAGTTCCAAAAGCCGGAGGGCGTCTTCCAGCGTAATGGTTTCTATGAGCTGGTCCTTTCCGAGGGATGCGCTCTGGCGGGTTTCGCCATCTCCTTTCTGCACATATGCGCCGAATTTGCCGAATGAAGCCGTAACCATCTGGCCGTCAGGGGCAAGTCCAAGTTCACGGGTTACGCGGCTGTAGCCTTTTTCCTGCAGGACTTTCTCCACATTGTTGTGGAAGGGACGGTAAAACGCTCCGATGGTGGCGCTCCAGTCCTTCTCCCCGCCTGCAATCTTGTCAAAGTCTTCCTCCACGTTTGCGGTGAAGTCGTAGTCCAGGACATCGGCAAAATTATCCACAAGGAAATCCGTCACTATAAGGCCGATTTCCTGGGGAAGGAGCTTGCCTTTTTCGGCGCCGACAGTCTCTTTCTTGACGCTTTCCTTTATCACCTGGCCCTTGAGGGAGAGGTTCCTGACCTCGTATACCGTGCCGGCCTTGTCGCCTTTGATGGCATATCCGCGGCCCCTTGTGAGGGTGTCGACGGTTGCGGCATAGGTGGAAGGACGGCCGATTCCGAGTTCTTCAAGCTTCTTCACCAGGGTGACCTCAGAGTAGCGTGCCGGAGGAGCAGTGTACTTGCAAAGAGCCGAAACTCCGTGCTCTTCAAGGGCGTCTCCCACGTTAAGCGAAGGAAGCAGGACCTCGATGTCTGCGGGGGCGTCGTCGTCGCGGCCCTCCATGTACACTTTCATGAAGCCGTCGAAGAGGAGTTCCGCGCTACTGAGCGTAAAGAGGTCCGTGGTGCGGTTGGACGCAATTGCAATTGAGGTGTTGAGCACCTTGCTTGCCGCCATCTGGGAGGCTATCGTGCGCTTCCAGATGAGCTCGTAAAGGGCCTTTTCCTGGGGCGTGCCCTCTATCCAGGCGGTGCCCACATAAGTGGGACGGATGGCCTCGTGGGCCTCCTGGGCGCCCTTTGACTTGGTGTGATACTGGCGCGTATGGAGGTAATCCGGGCCATAGGTGTCAAGGATGTACTGCTTTGCAGCGCCAATTGCCAGGGCCGAAAGATTGGTGGAGTCCGTTCTCATGTAGGTGATGAGACCCCTTTCATAGAGGGTCTGGGCCACACGCATTGTTGTGGCAACCGGGAAACGGAGTTTTCGGCCGGCTTCCTGCTGAAGGGTGGAGGTGGTGAAAGGAGGTGCGGGATAACGCTCCCCTTCCTTCTTGTCTATGGCCGAAATCCTGTATTCGGCCCCGATGATGGACTCAAGGAAAGCGCGGGCCTCCGCCTCCGAGCCGAATTTACGGTCCAGGGTGGCGTTGACGGCGGTTTTGGTGCCGGGAATGCGGAAACTTGCCTCAACCTTATAGAAAGGCTCCGGCCTGAAGGCCATGATCTCTTTCTCCCTGTCTACGATAAGGCGCAGGGCCACGCTCTGTACACGGCCGGCCGAAAGCTTGGGCTGGATCTTTTTCCAGAGGATGGGGGAAAGCTCAAAGCCCACAAGACGGTCCAGCACGCGGCGGGCCTGCTGTGCGGCCACAAGGTTCATGTCAATGTCCCGGGGGTGCTCTATGGCCTCAAGGATGGCGGGCTTTGTAATCTCATGGAATACAATGCGGCGGGTCTTTTCCTTGGGAAGCTCCAATGTCTCCGTAAGGTGCCAGGAAATGGCCTCTCCCTCACGGTCTTCATCGGAGGCGAGCCAGATGGTGGCGGCGGCTTCCGAGAGCTTCTTAAGTTCGGCCACCACCTTTTTCTTGTCTGCGGGCACAACATACTCCGGCTTGAAGCCGTTTTCAACGTCTACGCCAAGTTTGTGCTCTTCCAGGTCCCTGATGTGGCCGATTGATGCCTTGACCTGAAAATCTGCGCCAAGATACTTCTGTATGGTCTTCACCTTTCCGGGAGACTCCACTATGACAAGATTTTTACCGCTCATATCCTTCAATTTTTCTGCAAAGTAAAGCACAATCCGGGTAATTTTCCAAATTTTCTGATTAATTTTGTAATCCCGTTTTTTTACAAGACCTAAGGTCTTGGGGCGGGGAAAAATTTTTACAGAGGATATGACCGACAGCAGCAAGAAGAAAATCACCAAATGGTTCTGGATACTCATCACCGCTCCGGTGGCCGCAGTAATCCTCCTACTTTGCCTGGTCTGGGCCTTCGCGGACATCCCGTCGCTTGAAGAGCTGGAAAACCCGGATTCCAAGCTCGCAACCCAGGTTATCGCAGAAGAAGGTGAAATACTCACTACCTATCATATAGAGAACCGCACCTTCGTGAGCTACGAAGAACTTGCGCCGTCCCTGGTGCAGGCTGCAGTGGCAACGGAAGACAAACGCTTCTACAAGCACTCCGGCGTGGACATCCAGTCCCTTGGCCGCGTCCTTTTCAAAACCCTCCTCTCCAGGGATTCCTCCCAGGGCGGCGGCTCCACCATCACCCAGCAGCTTGCCAAAACCCTTTACCCCCGCGGAGAACGCGTGGGCAAGGTGAAGATGGTGTGGATCAAGCTCAAGGAGTGGATCACGGCCATAAAGCTGGAACGCACCTACACCAAGGAGGAGATCGTGGACATGTAC
>JAFVDC010000101.1 GCA_017478685.1 Bacteroidales bacterium
CATCATGCACAACCTCCTCCATGACCAGCCAATCCGCCAGTACCCTTCTCGCGAGGATCTGGACGCCCAGGAGAAAGAAGAGTTCTAAACAACATTACGCCGGCACAATTGCGCCGGTTTTTTTGAATCCAAACTGCCGCCATGTTACTCAGAAACGTTCTTTGGGAAGACTCTCCCGCCCACATCCTCATCAAAGGAAATCTCATTTCAAAAGTGAGCCGAACTCCCATTGATGTTCCCCCTGAGGAAGAAGTGATAGACTGCACCGGGAAGGCCGTCATTCCGGGCTTCGTGAATGCCCACACCCATGCAGCCATGATAATGCTACGCGGCATAAATGAGGACCTCACCCTTTACCAGTGGCTGGAGAAAGTTTGGGCTTCGGAGGCCAAGATGGACGGAGAGTTCATCTACTGGGGCACCAAGGCGGCCTGCCTTGAGATGATAAAAAGCGGCACCACCACTTTCAATGACCAATACTGGTTCCCCTCCCACGCCCGCAAGGCTGCGGTTGAAATGGGCCTTCGGCCTGCGGTGTCGTTCATTTTCCTTGACTCCCAGGACCCTAAAATGGCTGCAATGCAGCGCATCGCCTGCCAGAAACTCTATGAGCGTTCCCTGGACTGGGGCACAAAGTCACTTTTCACAATCTCCATCCATTCCGTTTATACAGTTACGGAAGAGAATATCCTTTGGGCCGCCGATTTCGCGCGTGACCGCGGGCTCAAGATACACATGCATCTTGCCGAAACCGCCCAGGAGGTTGAAGACTGCCGGAGGACACACAAGGGGCTGTCCCCCACAGAGTACTTCGACGCCCTCGGGATATTCGGCCCGGATGTAATTGCCGCCCACTGCCTTTTCCTCCAGGACCATGACGTCCAGATACTTGGAGACCACAAGGTGAGCTGCGTCCACAACATCAACTCAAACCTCAAGCTGGCATCCGGCTATGAGTTCCGCTTCAACGAACTTGTGGAGGCCGGCGCCAACGTGTGCCTGGGCACGGACGGCGCGGCGTCGTCCAACACCGTAGATATGCTGGAGCACATGAAAAACAGCGCCATGGTGCAGAAAGCGTGGCGCCGGGACCCTGCAGCGCTTCCGCTAGGGCAGCTTCTTGCAAGCGCCACGGAAAACGGTGCAAAGGCCCTGGGGCTCAACTCCGGCGTCATCCGTGAAGGCGCCCTCGCAGACCTCTCCCTCATAGACATCACCGGTACGGCGTTCATCTCCCCCGCACCCACCCTTGCGAATCTTGTGTATGCCGCTCATTCCGATGTCATTACGGATGTAATGTCCGGCGGCAGGTGGATCATGAGAAACCGCGTTGTCCCCAACGAAGATGAGATTGTCACGGAGGCCCGCAAAGTACTGAAACAGATAACCGAATAAACATGACTGACAATAGAATACAGAAGATAAAAGACAGTGTCTCCGCGCTCAAGGAAAGGCTCGGGGACTTCACCCCGGAAATAGGCATAGTCCTTGGCAGCGGCCTTGGGGCTCTGGCCGATTCCATAGAAAATCCCGTCACGGTCCCCTACCGTGACCTTCCCGGGTTCCCCGTATCTACGGCCGTGGGCCACAAGGGCAATTACATTGCGGGATACATCTCCGGGAAAAAGGTGCTTGCCATGCAGGGCCGGATCCATTACTACGAGGGCTACGGCATGGACATGGTGGTTCTCCCCGTTCGCGTAATGATAATGCTGGGCATCAAATACCTCTTTGTCTCCAACGCGGCCGGCGGCACCAACTTCGGCTTCCATATCGGGGACCTCATGATAATCAAGGATCACATAAACCTCCTCCCCAACCCCCTCATCGGCCCCAATCTTGATGAAATCGGGCCGCGCTTCCCGGACATGACCCGTCCCTATGACCCTTCCCTTATCCGCATGGCCGAAAAAATAGCCGCGGAAAACGGGATAGAGCTCAAGAAAGGTGTCTACGTGGGCGGCACCGGGCCTTCCTATGAGACCCCGGCCGAATACAAGTATTTCCGCCTCATCGGCGGTGACGCCGTGGGCATGAGCACCATACCGGAGGTAATTGTGGCAAAGCATGCCGGGATTTCCGTCTTCGGCATTTCCGTCATAACCAATGAAGCCCACGACGACTACGCCGAAGACTATGTCAACGACGGCGCAGACGTTGTGGAGGCTGCAAACGCCGCAGCGGCCAAAATGACCGCCCTGATCGGCAAAATGATTGAGAATCTCTAAAACCAAACTTTAAATATGACTTACGTTGAGACTATATACGCCGCAACTGACTTTGTGCGCGGGAAACTTTCCGGCCTTCCCAAACCCACGGACGGAATCATCCTCGGAAGCGGGCTCGGGAAGCTTGCAAATGAAATAGAAAACCCCATTGAGATACCCTACGGCACCATTCCAGGATTCCCGGTATCTACGGCCATCGGCCATAAAGGGAGCTTTATCATTGGCACCCTTGCCGGCAAAACCGTCATTGCCATGCAGGGCCGAATCCACTATTACGAAGGCTACGGCACCCAGGCGGCCACCCTTCCGGTGCGCGTGATGATACTCCTTGGAATCAAGCGCCTTTTTGTGTCAAACGCCGCAGGAGGCACCAATCCCGCATTCCACGTGGGAGACCTCATGATCATCCGTGACCACATCAACCTGATTCCCAACCCGCTCATCGGGCCCAACCTGGACGATTTCGGCCCGCGATTCCCTGACATGACACGTCCCTACGACCCTTCCCTTATCCGGATGGCAGAGGAGATTGCAGCGGAAAAGGGCATCGCGCTCCAAAAAGGCGTTTATGTAGCCTGCTCCGGGCCTTCTTATGAGACCCCGGCCGAATACCGCTACTTCCGCACCATAGGCGCAGACGCCGTGGGCATGAGCACCACTCCGGAGGTAATTGTGGCCCGTCACAGCAGCATTCCCGTATTCGGCATGTCCGTAATCACGGACGTTGCGCATGCAACTGAAGACGAGGACTATGTCACCGACGGCGAAGCCATTGTCAAAGCGGCCGATGCCGCCGCAGACAAAATGACTGCGCTCATTGAAGAAATGTTGCAAAAGCTGTAATATTTTTTGTAAATTTGCATGATTTAACCGGTTATGCTGGAAAGTATCAGAAAAGATATTGAGCAGCTGATTGCTCGCTATGAGGCTGTGAAGGTGGAGAATGAGAATCTCCGCCGGGAGTTACAGGCCTGCAAGGAAACCGGGAATGCCCAAAAGGCAAAGATAATGGAACTGGAAGAAGAGGTATCGTCCCTTCTCCTGTCACAAGCTTTCAACGCCGCACCCGGCTCAGATGCCAAGGCAAAATTGGATTCACTTATAAAGGAGATCGACAGATGCATCTCCGCACTGGAGGAATCGTAATGGGCCAGAAGATAACACTGAAAATAGCCGGCAGAGATTATAGCCTCACCGCCCAGTCAGAAGAGCAGGAAGCAACTCTCCGCCGTGCAGCGGATGCAATAAACAGCCGTCTGGATGCCTATACCATCAGCCATCCCGGCAAAACGGCACTTGAACTCATGTCCCTTGTGGCGCTCAACGAAACCCTGTTCCGCATGAACGTCCAAAAAGAGATGGAAGAGCTCAAGGTTTCAGAATCACAGCTTGCGCAGGATCTTTCGCGCTACCTCAAAGACACAGAGCATTAGCCGCCGGAATCGATGGCTGAAATCAACACGTTCGAATGAACCGGGTGTACTCAGGCCGTGGATGGCGTGCCCTCCCCGTGAGAGGGATACCAGAATCGGCCGGGCCCCAAATCTTACTTAGATAAGATTTTCTGACTGGATACGGCGGCTTTTTTTTGCACATAACACACAATATATATGGACATCATATCTTTAGTAATCGGATTTGTAGCCGGGGCGGCAATAGCCTTGGCGGCATACATAATCGTAAGGCGCTCCATCCTCAAGGGGAAAAAGGAAGAAATCCTTGAGAAAGCGGAGATCGAGGCCGAAAAAATCAAGAACGAACGCATCCTCCAGGCAAAGGAGAAGTATCTCTCCCTCAAAAGCGAACACGAAAAAATGGTCAACGAGGCCAATTCCAAAATCCGTGACGCCGAAAACCGCGTGAAGCAGAAAGAGAACACCCTGAACCAGAAAATGAACGAGGCCGACCGC
>JAFVDC010000102.1 GCA_017478685.1 Bacteroidales bacterium
CTTTATGGCCTCGCCGGCGTTCCCGAATTTCTCGTCCTTCATTGCCACCATGCCCTGGAACATGTTGAGGGCCTTTGTTCGGGCGGCGTCATCGGCCAGGGTAAAGTTGTACTTGCGGGCCTTGGCTGCACGCTCATAGATTTCAAGGAGCTCCTCAGGAGAGTAGTCTTCTATGTGGATGAAATGGGAGAAACGGCGCTTGAGCCCTACGTTGGAATTAAGGAATGCCTCCATTTCCTTGGGGTAGCCGGCGCATATCACCACAAACTTCCCGGCGTCGTTTTCCATGCGGGTGAGGAGCTTCTGGATGGCGTCGTGGCCCTCCGAGCTTGTGCTCTGGCCAGCGGCGTCCATGGGCTCTATGTCGTAGGCCTCGTCCAGGAAAAGCACGCCTCCCATGGCCTCATTTATGGCCGATTCCATATTCTGGGCGCTCTGACCCTTGAAGGTGGAGATAATCTGGGCGGGAGTCTTTTCCGTGACACGGTCTGTGGATGTTACGCCAAGGGCCTTGAAAATCTTTCCGAAAGTGCGGGCTACCGTAGTCTTTCCTGTCCCTGGATTTCCCGTGAGGATGAAATTGAACCGTGTAAGGCCTTCCCCGGCCTCTCCAAGCTCAATGAGGCGCTGCTGAACCGCCACTTCCTTCGCAATCCGCCTTATGGCATCCTTCACCTGAGACATTCCCACAAAGGAATCCATCTCCTTCATCACATCCTCCACGGAAACGCCCTTCACGGCATCCTCTCCGGCAATGTCGGCATAAGTCAGGACGTTGTTCTTCTCTCCGCGTGCGGATGCATTTTTGACGGCCGCGTCAAAGAGGTTCCTCACCTCACGGGCGTTGCCGAAGGTGTCCGTACGCTTAAGATACATTTTCTCGCAGACGCGCGGCAGCATTTCGTTGGCCTCAGGGTCCAGGGTAAACACTTCCTTGAAGTCGTTTTTCCCAAGCAGCATACGGAAGAGCTGCTCAAGTTCCCCTGCGTTATAGTCCGGGAATTCTATGGTAACGTTGCAGCGGGAAGGGATGCCGGGATTGGTTCGCACAAACTCTCCCATTTCCTTGGTATATCCCGCCATTATACACACGAACTCCCCACGGCGGTTCTCAAGAATGGGAAGAAGGGTGTTTATTGCATCCATGCCAAAGCCGCCGCCGCTTATTCCGCCCGTAGACTGGCTAAGGGCGTATGCCTCGTCAATGAAAAGGACGCCGCCCATGGCCTTGTTAACAGCATTTCTCACATTCTCCTCCGTGTGGCCAAGGTACTGGCCCAGAAGGGATTTTGCCTCTATCTCCACAAACTGGCCTGTTGGAAGGGCGCCCACGGAGGCAAGGATTTCCCCGAGTTTACGGGCAAAGGTGGTTTTGCCGGTGCCGGGGTTTCCGGTAAACAGGAAATGGTCCCGGATGAGCATATTTGCAGGGAGTCCCCTGTCCCTGTTGTCCTTCACGGACTTGACAATGGCGCGGATATGGTCCTTGACGCTCTGAAGGCCCACATAACCGTCAAGTTCGGCAAGGATTTCATCTTCGCTTCTTGGGATAAAGCACTCTTTGGGATTCACGTCCGAGGCCGAAACCATTTTGCTCCCGCGGATTGCCGCCCTCACAGAGAGGGACTCGGCAACTTTTTCGGCCAGATGACCGTTGTTGTGGCCAAGGTCCGGCTGGCGCATGAACCATGTGAAATGGCCCTTGAGGGCGCCGGGGAGGTCTTCGGCAGCCGTCATTCCGTACTTTTCACCTATAAGTTCAAGGGTGAGGCTGGTGAGTTCCTTTACGCCGAAGGCGTCCAGTTTGAAGTCGAACTCAAACAGGCGGTGGACGTCCGGATTGTGCCCAAGGAAGTCCTCCATGTCGTTGAGAATGCCGCAGAGAATCACTATGGGAGCGCCTTCCGTGGTGCGCATGCGGGCAAATAGCTTGTCAAGCTGGTTCACGTCCGTGGCCTTGGTGGTAGGGACCAGTTTCTGGGCATTGGTGATAAGGAGGATGCCGTCTCTCAGGGCTCCTATGTTTTTATCAAAATCTCCGGCAAATTCGGCCCAATCGGCTGCGTCCACGGTTTTGGGAGGAAGTTTGGATATTCCGGCCGCCACCATTTTGCCCGCGATAAGGCCCGCGACGAAGGTTTTGCCGGTGCCGGAATCGCCCAGCACAAGGCAGTCCATGCCAAGGCGCGCGCCGCCCCTGGATACCATGGAGGCCACTTTCAGCCTGGCATCCAGTTCCAAGAGCTTGGGCGCGATTGAGTCCTTGCCTATAAGACCTTTCTGAGGAATTTCGCTTGCGATGGCTTCTCCGCAGAATCGACAGTATTTGGCTTCGGGGCGGTTTTCCTTACCGCATTTACTGCATTTCATGGGCAATCTTGTTTATCAAATTGAGGGTTTCGGCATCGGCCACGCCGGTCTCCTCCAGGCCGTTAGCCTTCTGGAAAGCCTGCACGGCCTTTTTGGTTGCCGGGCCGTAATTGGGGCTGGGAGTACCGGTAAAGAAGCCCTGTCCCTTAAGGAACTGCTGCATGGTCTTAACCGCATCACCTTTGTCCCCGGGGGCCAGGGATTCCACGTCCAGAAGCTTTGGGACCGGTGCCGGAGCCACTTTCTCAATGAAAGGTGACGCCAGCTTTCCAAGGCGCTCGCTCTTTGGGATGAAACCGCTGAAAATCATGAGCACCCACACAGTAACTATGAATATTATGGTGCTGCGGCGGCGGAACTTGAGGTCTGTCCTCCAGTTGTCTATATCGTTGTCATTGAAAGCACCGTTAAGCGAAGAATCAAACCAGGTGTCCGATGAAAAAGCGAAGTAGAGGGGTTCCAGGACTTTCTCGTCGAACCCCGGCTTTGTGAATTTACGCGCCGCCTTTGCAAAGGGACTGCGGTTGAACACGGTTTTTATGCTGAACCAAACAAGCACGCCAAGGACCACGGCCGCATAAATGTACAGGATGAAACTACCAAGGAACTTCACAAGTACCATAAGGATGGCGGCAACTATCACACCGCCTATAAGTGCTGCCATAAGGCTCCCGTCCGTGTCTGTAGTGAAATATATGACAAGGCCGATGATTATGCCAAGGGACCATATCCAGTTGCTTATCTTCATGCCTGAGACATCCACCAGCGGATTCTCTATGATGGAGAAAACCAGCATGGCAAGAAGGATCAGTGCAGGAACAATGGCAAGGACAACGGTAAGGACGGTCTGGGTAATGCTGCGGGCATTCAGCCTCCGGATTTTGCCGCGGCCTTCCGACAAAAGATGCTGGGCTTCATCCACGGCGGAGTCGAACCTCTTTACGGCGTTGTTGCCGGGGTCTATGTCCCTCACATCCTCAAGATAATCTTTCAGAAGAGCCTCGTAGGCAAATTGTTTTGAAAGATCTGCATCGGGGTTTTCCTGATGGAGGACGGCAAGGAATCCCCTGAGGCCGCGGTTTTCAAACTCATGCCGAAGCTCCTTGCGGGAGTGGGAGAAGAGTTCCTTCCTCGATGATGCTGTTTTGCCGGTTTCAGGGAATTCGTATTCCGGAGTATGCCCAAGGCCCTTTATGCACTTCATCCAGGCAGCCTGCACGCGGAAGGCGTCGTCTTTGGGGCCGGCTTTATTTACGTAATCGTCTGAATTTCTGTCCGTGCAGTACACAAACCACTGGCGCTGCTGCTGGAAACGCCCTCCCTTGGTGTCGAAGAAGGCGGTAATGTAGTGGTAGTCTTCGGGGGCCTCAAAATTCACGGCTATGTTTGCAGCCACGGCTTTGAGGATGCGTCCGTTTTTCCAGCCGCCCAGCATTGACTTCAAATCTCCGCCGAAGGTATTCCAGTAAATGGTGTAAACCTTATTGAGAAGGCGCCCTATGGCGTCTCCCGTCATGGCATAATCCGGATCATCGGGGTTGTTGATGAGATTTATGTCGCTGAGCGGGTCTATCGTCTGGATTCTCAGAAGGAAAGTTGCCGAAGAAGACTCCGCCGTGGGAAGTTTTGCGGCGATGTCCTTGCTTCTCACCCTCACCCATTCCCGGAAGGACTCGGAGCAGATGAAATCCGCAGTATCGGCACCAAAGTCTGCATTGCAGGCGAAGTTGCTCACGTCCTTGAGGGTTACGGCCTGAGCGTGAACCTCTTCCCCACCACCCCTTGCAAAGCCGCCGATATTAATGGGCATTGCGGGATCGAGCAGGAACATGACGGCATAAACGCCCGTTTTACGGTCACGGGGGTAGCGCTTCTCCACTATGTCCTGGATTTCCATCACCAGCTCCGGATAGGGCTTCAGCCATTTCTCGATTTGACCGCGATAGAGGTACTGCGCCGCAAGGTCAAGGTCGTCGGCCATGCAGGCGGCAAGCTCCGCGGGGGTATCGGCCTTAGATC
>JAFVDC010000103.1 GCA_017478685.1 Bacteroidales bacterium
CGTTATAGTCCGGCGTCCCGTACGAAGGGTCGTTCCTGTCCCACGGTGAGATATATACGCCCATCTTGAGGCCGCTCTCACGGCAGGCCTCAGAGAGTTCCCGGAGGACGTCTCCCCTGCCGCCGCACCAGCGGCTCTCCCTGACCGTATGGGTGCTCTCGGGGTTCGGCCACAGGCAGAACCCGTCATGGTGCTTTGCCGTGAGGATTATGCCACCAAAGCCAGCCTCGCGGGCTATCCCCGCCCACTGGCGGCAGTCGAGGGAACCGGGACAGAAAAGGTCCTCGAGTTCGTCCCCCTGCCCCCACTCCAGGCCGCTGAAGGTATTGGGGCCGAAATGCACGAAAAGGTTCATCTCCATCTTCTGCCACTCCAGTTGCGCATCGGAAGGAACCGGCCCTACAGGCGGCGGGCACTGGAGGCAGGAGGCAGACACGCCTGCTGCTATCAAAAGTACTACGACACGGATGTTCATTGCTTCCTTGTTTTTCTTGTGGGTTCGGCTTCAAGCGGATTGTCCGGCCAGGAATGCTTGGGATACCGCCTGCGTAGTTGAGAGTACCACTTTCCTTTCCCCCGGACCGCTACACGATTTCCTTTTCTGAGCACGCGGTTCACTTCCTCCGCAATGCCAAGGGCCGGAAGAGAAGAGATGTCCTTATGATGGAGTATACTCAAAACAGCGTAGTGCAAATATACAAAAATGTTGTATCTTTACAGTGAAAAAACGCCTTATGATACTTCCATCCACAGATTGTCACTGCCATATCCTCCCCGGCGTGGACGACGGAGCCACTTGCATGGCCGAATCCGTCCTCCTGGCCAGGTATCAGGTTAAATGGGGCTTCAGGAAAGCGGTGTGCACTTCTCACAGGGTTGGCAAGTATCCCAATACTCCGGATGACGTAAAAAGGGCGTGCGACCTTCTAAGAAATGAACTCTCCAAAGAAGGCGTTCCTCTTGAGCTGGAGCCCTCAATGGAATACCGTCTCATCCCGGAAACCTGGCCGGAGACATTGGAGAAAGGCTGGCTACTCCCCTGGGAAGGCAACCACATCCTCATTGAACTTCCCATCCACAAGGCATCAAGAATCGGCAATATTGTTCCAGAGGACGAGATAAAGCGGCTCATGGACATGGGATTCCAGCCGGTCCTGGCCCATCCTGAGAGGTATCTGTACCTTGACATGGACAGGTATCTTTCCTTCAAGGAGGCTGGAGCATTGTTCCAGCGCAATATCGGCTCACTCGAAGGGCTGTACGGGGAGGCTGTCAGCGTCCGGGCCGAAGCCCTCCTTTCGGAAGGACTCTACAGCATCCAGGGCACGGATCTTCACAATGAGCGCTATGCGGCGTTTTTCGATTCGTTCGGATTCAAGGCAGGTTAATCACCATCCGCTGGAATTCCACCCCAAAGACATGGCGGATGTCGGCTTTATGGAAGCCGATGGATTCGTAGAGGTGGACAAGGTGGGGCATGTCGTGGTCGGCCACAAGGGTTATTTTGCTGTAGCCAAGAGCCTGTCCTTTTTTGATTCCGTCTTCAATAAGCGCGCGGCCGATACCCTGCCTCCTGAATTCCGGATGGACGGCAAGGGTATCAAGGTAATACTCCCCTGGATCGGCCTCCTGCTCCGAGGTCTGGTCCATCTTGAAGAATTCCGGCCACAATTCCGTGAAAGTCCTGTGGCGCAGGTCTTTATACAGCTCGCCGGGATAAGAAAGAAGTGAGCCTGCTACCCTACCGTCTACTTCGGCCACCCTTGTTTTGGCATAACTGTAGAGCAGGTCTTCCCTTTTTTCGCACTCGATGAGACGGTTGTAAATGTCCCGGTTTTCCGGGATATCTGTCTCGAAGTCATAAAAATGCATCCCCGCCATTATGCATTTGGCGAGGAAAGGGGCATCGGAAGGTGCAGCGTCCCGGATTGTGAGCACTACGAAAGGAGTTCTTTGACAACCGACGATATTGTCCTGCCGTCCGACTGTCCGGCAAGTGCCTTGTTGGCGGCGCCCATTACCTTTCCCATGTCCTTGATGGAGGTGGCGCCCACCTGGGCGATGATTTCCGCAACCTTTGCCTTCACCTCTTCAACTGAGAGTTGCTTGGGAAGGTATTTCTCCATGACGGCGGCTTCGGCGAGTTCATTGTCGGCAAGTTCCTGGCGCCCTGCGGCAGTGTATTGTTCGGCCGATTCCTTGCGCTGCTTAATGAGTTTCTGGATCATTTTCAGGACGTCGGCGTCCGTCACATCCTTGCTTCCGCCTTCGGAAGTCTTGAAAAGTAGGATTTCTCCCTTGATTGCACGTGTGGCGGCAAGCGCCACGGTTTCCTTGGCCTTCATTGCGGCCTTGATGTCTTCCTGGATTTGTTGTTCGAGTGTCATTGTTGATTATTATTGTCTAAATAGTATTCTATCCCCGTCTTCAGATTTGACAAAAAACCTTCTGAGGAGTAGGTGGCTCCGGAGATGGCGTCCACCTCCATTGCCGGAATCTGCCCTGCAGGAACGCCAACAAAAAGCTTTGTGAGCCCGGTCACAACCACTTCCCAGTAGGACGGAGTCTCGTCATTGGGAAGGGCTTCTATTTTAGAGACTGTTCCCGCGCTGTCAAGCTGTATTATAAGTGGCGTTGGGCCGAAGCAGCCTTCTACGGTCTTGAGGGTGCCGGTGTTGATGGTTACAGTTCCGTCAGGGTGCCTTGTAACAGGCTCCGATGCCGATGCCGATGCCGAAAAAACTACGGCACCAATAAGCAGTATAATGAGTCTTTTCATAGCAGTGCTTGTTTGCAGTACAAAGATACTCATTGCTTAACGTTTAGGCAATCCCCATTTGTTGTTATTCCTAGATGACTTCTTGCGTGTCCTTTAGGGAACCAAGTCCAACTAAACAGTCCTCGGCCGGCTATCTTATTTCGCAGAGGCAATGCATTCTATCTCCACGAGGGCACCCTTGGGAAGGGTCTTCACAGCCACGGCGCTCCTTGCGGGGAACGGGGCTTTGAAGAACTGTGAGTAGACCTCGTTCATCGCGGCGAAGTCGGCCATGTCGGCAAGGAATACCGTTGTCTTGACAACGCTGGCCAGGGACAGTCCGGCTGCCTCAAGGATGGCCGATGCATTCAGGAGACTCTGGCGCGTCTGCTCCTTCACTCCCCCTTCCGGGAAAGCGCCCGTGGAGGGATCGATGGGAAGCTGTCCGGAAACAAAAACAAGTCCTGCGCCGCTGTCTACGGCCTGGCTGTAAGGGCCGATAGCCCCCGGAGCCTTAGTGGTTTCAATTGAAGTCATATCTAATTTATATTCTGTGTAGCAATTGTTTTTATGACCCTACAGGGATTTCCCACAGCTACCACGCCGGAAGGGATGTCCTTTGTTACCACGGAGCCCGCCCCGATGGTGACGCCATCTCCTATGGTGACTCCAGGCAGGATGGTGACGCTGCCGCCAATCCACACATTGTTCCCTATGGATACCGGAAGCGCCCATTCACGGCGGCTGTTCCTCTCTACGGGATCCGTGCTGTGACACGCCGTATAAATGCTCACATTGGGGCCGATAAAACAGTCGTCCCCTATTGTTACCGGAGCCTCATCCAGAACGGTGAAGCCGAAATTTGCAAAGAAGCGCTTACCGATACGGATCTGCTTTCCGTAGTCGCAGCGGAACGGCTGGTTGATGATGGCCTTGTCATCGGCCATGCCGCCAAGAAGCTCATGGAGAATCTCCGTCATCTTCCCGGTTTCCGAAGGCTGGAGGTCATTGTAACGCCTCACAAGGAGCCTTGCCTGGGCAAGTTCCTCCAGTAGGAGCGGGTCTGCGGCATTGTAGACCTGCCCGCTTAGCATTTTCTCTTTTTCGGTCATAGTCCCCTCTCTTTCTTGATGGTCTCGTAGGCTTCCTGAATCTGACGGAATTTCTCCGCGGCGGCTTTCTGTACCTCCGGACCAAGGGTTGCAACCTTGTCCGGATGGTTTTTCATGGCCATCCTGCGGTATGCCTGCCGTACTTCATCGTCCGTTGCCGAAGGCTCAATTTCCAGCACGGCATAGGCCGAACCGCTCTCCTTGTAGAACATGGCAATCACGGAAGCAACATCTGAGGCCGAAAGGCCGATGGTTGTCCCTATCGCCTCCAGAACGGACTTTTCGCTCTTGTCAAACTGCCCGTCGGCAACCGCCAGCTGCACAAGGTAATGGAAGAGCTGAAGCCGCTGGGAGTAGTTCATGTAGAGGGCAATCTGCGGGCCCACCTCGTAGATGTTCACCTGCTGGTTTTGGAGTCTTTCAAGCATCCTGACGGCATCAGGGACGGCGCTTTCGCCGAAATTCCGGCGCACGAAGTCCTTCACCAGCTCTATCTCTCTGGGGTGAGTCTTTCCATCGGCCTTGATAACCGCAGAGGAAAGGACCATGAGGGAAATGAAGAAGGAGTTACGCTGCTCGGTGGCGCTGTACCCTCCTCTCCGGGGAGCATTGGCTCCACTTTCGGGCTTTGACATCTCTGACATGCCTTCCCAGAACAAGCCGGCGAAGAATCCGAACAGACCCCCGATGGGGCCGAAAGCGACCCATCCAAGAATTCCGGCTATCCATTTTGCTGATCCCATAGTTGTGCGTTTTTCGCCTTTCCTGCAAATCCCGGTCCTCCAGTGGATTTACTGACATTTTGGCTGATATTCGGCCCTTATTGTATCTCGGATGACTTCTTTCGCTCGTAGGCCAGTATCCGGGCATCTTCGGCCTTAGCCTTATTTTCATCGTACTGCCTGTCCCATTCCCTGTAATATTCCATCTTGGGATCCTCAAACAGGGACATCTGGATGGCCGATTCATGCGTGAGCTTGCTCACCCCAAGCCCTACCTGCCGGATGGGGGTTACGCCGTCCCATGCCTCGGGAAGGAGTTTCCGGGCTTCGTTAAGGATGACGGCCGTGACGTCTGTGGGCTGGGAAAGGGAGCACTGCTTCTGGGACACTGAGAAATCCTTGTATTTGACGAACATGGACACCGTAGATGCCCGGAAACCATGCCTTCGAATCCGGTGGGCAACAATGCAGGCCACATTGAAAAGGGCTTTGTCGATGTCCTTGGGGTCCACCAGGTCCTTGGAAAACGTGCGTTCGGCACTGACGCTCTTGGCCTCTCCCCTTTCAGTTTCTACCGGGGAGTCGTCACGTCCGTTTGCGTTCTCGTGGAGCTGCTGGGCGAACTTCCGGCCCACTAGCCGGGTAAGGGACCCCATGCCCAGCTGCGCCAGCTGGCCTATGGTATGGATGCCATATGCCGTCAGGCGTTCTTCGGTTTTCTTCCCTACCCAGAGAAGATCCCGCACTCCCAGCGGCCACATCTTTTCCTGGACTTCGCTTTCCCAGAGGGTATGCACCTTGTCCGGTTTCTCGAAGTCCGATGCCATCTTTGCAAGGAGCTTGTTTGAGCCGATGCCCACGTTAACCGTGAATCCCATCCGGGACTTTACCTCGTCCTTGAGCCGGGTGGCCACTTCCACTGCATTTTCCGGGGTGCACCGAAAGCTCATGTCTATGAAGCACTCATCAATGGAGAATTGCTGAAGCACCGGAGAATAGCTTCGGCATATGGAGATAAAGCCCTCCGAACATGTCTTGTACCATGCCCAGTCCCCTCCTACGATGACAAGGGAAGGACAGGTGCGAAGCGCCATTGAGACAG
>JAFVDC010000104.1 GCA_017478685.1 Bacteroidales bacterium
AGCGCCTTAAGGAAGTGGCTAATTATGAGAAGGTTGGAACGCCTTGGCGGGAGAAGAACGGCAAGTGGTACCAGTATCGCAACAACGGTCTCCAGAACCAGAGCGTCCTCTATGAAATGGATTCTCCGGAGGCCGAAGCCCGCGTTTTCCTGGATCCCAACACTCTCTCTGAAGACGGCACCGTGGCCCTCAAGGGCTGCTACTTCTCCCATAACGGAAAGTGGATGGCCTACACCATTTCCCGCAGCGGCAGCGACTGGGAGGAAATCTTCCTTATGGATGCCGAAACCCTTGAGCTCCTCCCGGACCACATTGAATGGGCCAAGTTCACGGAGGCCGCCTGGTACAAGGACGGCTTCTACTACAGCGCCTACGACCGCCCCGGGCAGGACCACGCCTACAGCGGCAAAAACGAAGGCCACAAGATCTATTATCACAAGATCGGCACGCCTCAGTCGGAAGACGTCCTCTTCTTCGAGAATCCGGCCGAACCCCTTCGCTTCTACCAGTTCTCCGTCAATGAGGCCGAAACCATGGGCTTCCTCTACGAAGACGGCGCAGATATCGGCAACAATCTATATGTGAAGGATTTAAGGAAGGCCGATGCTCCCTTCGTGCAGGTCACGAAAGACATGAAAAACACCGTTGTCCCCGTAGAGACCGACGGTGACCTCATTTACCTTTTCACCAATGTGGACGCCCCCATGAACAAGCTGGTGGTCACATCTATCGGCAATCCAAAAGCCTGGAAAGACCTCATCCCAGAGGCCGAATCCGTGCTTGACGGCGTCTCCTTCATAACGGACGGCTTCATCATTGCAAATTACTCCAAGGATGCCTCCACGCACGCCTACCTCTATGACCGTAGTGACGGCCGGCGTGTAGAGGAACTTCACCTTCCGGGCGTTGGAAGCGCTTCCTTCAGCGCAAAGCTTGGAGAGCCCTGGTGCTACTACTCCTATTCCAGTTTCACCACCCCCGGAACCATCTATTTCTGGAATATTGAAACAGGCGACAGCATAGTCTACAAGCAGCCTCAGACCGCTTTTGACCTCTCCGGATTTGAGACGGTGCAGGTGTTCTTCCCCTCTAAGGACGGCACCCGCATCCCCATGTTCCTTACCTATAAGAAAGGCATCAAACTGGACGGTTCCAACCCCGTTTACCTCTACGGCTACGGCGGCTTTGACATCTCGCTTTCCCCGTCATTCAGTGCAATGAGGGTGCCTTATCTTGAGGCCGGCGGCATTTACGCGCAGGTGAACCTTCGCGGCGGCGGAGAGTACGGCGAGGCCTGGCACCTTGCGGGTACCAAGATGAACAAGCAGAACGTGTTTGACGACTTCATCGGCGCGGCCGAATGGCTCATCGCAAATGGCTACACCAGCTCTGAGAAACTTGCCATCGTGGGCGGCTCCAACGGCGGCCTCCTGGTTGGTGCCTGCATGACGCAAAGACCTGAGCTGTACGCAGTTGCAATTCCCCAGGTGGGCGTTATGGATATGCTCCGCTACCACAAGTTCACTATTGGCTGGAACTGGGCCCCGGATTACGGCACGTCAGAGGACTCGGAGGAAATGTTCCGCTACCTCCTTGGCTATTCCCCGCTCCATAACCTGAAGCCCGGAACGGCATATCCTGCCACCCTTGTCACCACCGCAGACCACGACGACCGCGTGGTCCCCGCCCATTCCTTCAAGTTTGCGGCAACCCTCCAGGAGTGCAACGCCTCTGACAAGCCCCAGCTTATAAGGATAGACTCCAAGGCCGGTCACGGCGGCGGAAAACCCCTTGCCAAAGTGCTGGAAGAGCAGGCCGATATTTATTCGTTCATAATGAAAAATACAGGAATGTAGTCCTATCAGGTACAATTTTTGAGGAAAATTAGTAAATTTGTAAGATTTTACTGAAAGTGAATATGAAAAAATTCATTCTGATTGCTGCCGCTCTTCTGATTGGTATTCAGGCAAATGCGCAGCTTATCTTCAACGGCGGCTATCTTCACGCCACGGAGAAAACCAGTATTCAGGAAGCCGGAACCTCCGTTTCCGGAACGGATCTTCTTGACGGTCTCTATGCCGGAGCAAAATATCGTTTCAGCCTTGACGGCATCACCGAAGGCCTCAGCATCGCCCCTGGCGCAAACCTGTCGTTCCTTTTCGGCCGCCACGCCCAAACGGATGTTTTTGATAATTTTGCCGACAAAGCCATTCTTAACCAGATAGCCCTGAATGTTCCGGTTCACGTCCAGTACCTTTTTGAGATTACCCCGGACTTCAAGCTTGAGGCTTGGGCAGGCCCTACAATGCAGGTCGGCCTTTACGACCGCGTCATTGACAACGGAGACAACCCCACCCTCATCTACAATCAGTATAAGGACATCCCCGGTTCTGTCCGTACCAGGCCCATGGCTGCACGCAGCCTTTTCAACCTTTATCTCGGTCTTGGCGTGGGCGTAGAGATTTCGGAACTTATCCACGTTAACGTGGGCTACGATTTCGGCCTTCTCAATCTCTCCAAAGACCCCAATATCAATGTCACACGCGGGCTTCTCCGCATTGGATTCGGATATAACTTTTAACCCTAAATAATTAACAATGAAGAAAATTTTTGCAATCGTTCTCAGCGCAGCAGCACTGCTCATGGGAACTCAGGCCTATGCACAGCTTTCCGTTGGTGCAGGCTGGCTCAATTCAACAGAAAAGACAACTGTCACTTCCGGTAGTTCTTCTTCCACAAACTCTGCAAACCTCAATGGTTTCTATGCAGGAGCACAGTACAACATTCCCATCGTGGGCGGTTTAGGTGTGGCCCCCGGACTATATTTCTCCGGCCTCTTTGGCAAACGCACCGATGACCTTTTGATTGCAACAGGAGAGAGCAAGTTCACCGAGCTTTCACTCAATATTCCTGTGAACGTGAACTATACCATCGGAATCGGCAGTGACTTCAACGTAATCCTCTATGCAGGTCCTATCTTCCAGTATGGCGTTTCCTGCAAGGGTGCATATACCATTGGCAGCACCACCAGCACCACCAACTACTATGAGGGTGACAATCATCGCAATCCTTTCAATATTTACGTAGGTGGCGGCGCCGGTATCCAGGCAGGAGCTTTCCAGGTTCTCATTGGCTACGACCACAGCCTCACCAATATGATTACCCAGAACAACACCACCGTTGGCCGTTCCCAGATTAAGCTTGGCGTAGGTTACGCTTTCTAATTTCGCAGGTGGGCAACCACTTGTTCAGCCCCTTTGCAAAAAGGGGCTTTTTTTATATCTTTGCGCTTGAAAAGATAATACTAGTGATGCGTTAAAAGCCGCATCCGAGCTTGTAAATTGTTAAACTATAATATTTTATAACAGTTCTTTGACAACCGTGATTTGAA
>JAFVDC010000105.1 GCA_017478685.1 Bacteroidales bacterium
CCGGCTGAACGGCCTGCCAGGCCGCCTGCGCATCCATCCCGGACGCCGTGTACCTTTCAAGCTGGATCTGGTGCATTTCATCCAGCATCGTGAGGTTTGTCCCCATGGTGAGGCATTTGTAGTAGAGGAAACTGGACATGTCGGCATAAGTGGATATGACGCCCTGCTCCCCGCGTACCAGACGGCTGTCGAAATCCCCGGGAACATAGATTATCCCGTGGACAGTCCCCTTTTGCATCAGGGCTTTGGCCTCTTCCATGGATGCGCAGTAGATGAGGATGTTACACTCCCTTGTGGCATCCACTTTCCGGATAAACCGGCGGCTGTAGGCCCCGCCCGAATTGTCCACCACGGCAACGTCCATTTCGTCCACGGTACCGTTCATGTAGATAAGGTTGTAGAGGACAGGATAGAGCAGGCCGCCCACAAAGAAAATGACCATTACGCCGGAATCCGAGAAGATGAGCCGGAGTTCGTTCACAAATATGCTGTACCAGTTCCTTACCCAGGTACCAAGGTAACTAATTCCTTTCATAATCCTGATATTTATATGCGTGGCCCAGCCTCCCTATAAGCGTGAAAGGCAGGAACAGGAAAAGCAGAAGATGCACCGCCTCCTTCCACCAACCGGCGAATCCGCTGCCCCAGATTGTCTCCTGGACATGGAAAAGGTAATAGTGCCTTAGCGGGAAAATGGCGCTGAAGCCCTGCACATACGGAGGCATCGCCTCAACGGGGAGAGAGAACCCTGCCAGCGAGAATCCCAGCACACTGATAATGGCGCCCACACTTATGGCGAGCCTCAGGACCGGGAACAGTTCCACTATGAAAAGCCCCATGGCCTCCGATGCGCTTACAAGGAGAAGGATATTGAGGAACATCCAGAAGATACTACCCTTTACCGGATATTTCAGCCACTGGAAAAGCAGCATCTCCAGGGTTATTCCAAGCACCGTAAAAATGATGTTGTATGGCACCAGTTTTCCCACCAGCGCCGTCACCATCGAGTCGCCTGCCGTTTTAAGGAGATGCTTAGATGTTCCATACTTAAGCTCGGACCCCACGGCATATATCGTAATAAGGATGACTATCATCTCAAGGATACCGGGAAGAAGCACACCGTTAAGGTAGACTCCGTAATTCACGGCCGGATTTCCTATCTGGTGCTGGTCCAGAACTATCGGCTGGATTTTGCCCATTATCTCCCGCTCGTTCATTCCTTTAAGGCGCATCACCTCCCTTTGGACCGCCCCGTTTGTGAGGTTTACCATGGTAAGGATATCCTTGTATGCCAGAGCCCCTCCCACAAAATAAAGGGAGTTCACATAGTAGCCGATATGAGGTTGCCGGAAAGACTGGACATCGGCATTGAATCCCTCGGGGATAACTATGTACGAGGTTATTTTCCCCGTTTCCATGTGTTCCCTGGCAAGATGGATGTCGCCGTACCACACGGTCTTTCCAAGCTGGGTGGCGTCCAGTTCCCTTGCAAACATCCGGGAAGTAGAGCTGTTGTCAAGGTCCACCACCCCTATGGGAAGATCATGCGGGAGGCCGTCCTTCATGAATGTAGTGTAGAACACCGCATTCACAATTAGCACCCCGACGGACGATAGGATATACACCGGCCGTTTAAGGATAATGAGAAACTCCCGTCGGAGCACTTTGACAAACTTTCCTGTCATTTTCCAGATTCAACTGTCATTATGGCGCTCATCCCCGGACGGAGCCCCGGTATCTGATAATCCGGACGGGCCCGGACCTCAAAGGTACGCGTATCAAATTCGCCGGTTTCGCGTGTGGCCTTCCAGGTAGCATAAGACTCCCGGGCCGAAATATAATAGACCGTGGCCGATATCCGCCTGCCATCCAAGGCCGGGATAGTAAGGTCTATGCGGTCTCCGCTCTGCATGCCGTGAAGGCGGTCTTCACGGATATTGAATGTAAACCACATGTCCGAAAGATCCTCTATGGTCATAATGGGAGAGCCTTGTCCCACAAGTTCGCCCACTTTGGGGTAAATGCTGGCCACAACCCCGTCACATGGGGATGTAAGGCGTATTTCGTCCAGGTACGAATTCACCAGTTCCACTGCGGCGTTCGCCCTTTCCACAAGTGCCACGGCAGCATCCTTATCCTCCTGGCGGGCTCCCTTTACGGCCATTTCCCACTGGCTTCTGGCAGCACGCGTAGTTGCCTTTGCAGCCTGGTACTGGGCCAGGACCTCGTCGTATTTCTGGTCAGAGACAACCTTTTCGTCGTGGAGGCTCTTTATCCTCTCGTAGGATTTCCGCATCACCTGCTCCCCTACCTTGGCCTTCTGGTACATTTCATAGGCTCCGGTGATCTGCTCGCTGCGGGCTCCGTTGAACGCCTTGTCCTTCTGGGCGGTAGCGGCAGCCTTCGCCGCAGCTGCCTCGGCTATCTTGGAGCGTATTTCAGGGGAATCTATAACGACAAGGGTGTCGCCTTTCTGCACCGTGGAGCCTTCCTCGGCGCGGAATTCCTCTATTCGGCCCGGGACCTTTCCGGACACGCGATATTCCGTAGCCTCGGCCTCACCCTGGATTACGTAGGGCTTGGGCTTGGAGACCACATATCCCACCACTGAAACTGTGAGAACTATCACCACAAGGGCAGTTATGCCGATGAGGATATTGTAATTGCTTTTTTCCTGTTTCATTCTAAAGAAGTTTTTCCAAATTGTCGTATCCTTCCACGCTCCTCAGCTCCGACACCGCCGACTGGAGTTCCGCTCCGGCATCTATCCAGTCGCTGTGGGCGCTGAGCCACGCGGTATGCGCTCCAAGCACGGTGGAAGTTGTCACCACACCGGCTTCGAAGCCTATGTTGGCCCGCCTAAGGTTTTCTTCGGCCACCTCAACGGCGCTCTCCGTCATAGTGAGTTTTTCCTTCGCTTCCTGAACGATGACCCTCTGACGGGCAACCTGCAGGGCGATGAGTTCCTTAGTCTCGGAGAGGCGGTCACGGTACTGACGGGCTTCGGCCTTGGCTTTTTTCACCTTCCAGATGCCTTCTCCGCCATGGCAGATGGGAATTTTCACCATTACCCCGGCCGACAGCGCACATCCCTGGAAATTATTCTGGAAGCCGTTGAAGCAGTTGGGGTTTGTAATGCTGCATGCGCCCACAAGAGCCACCACGGGCATCATGTCGGCGGCCGCTATCTTAACCTTCCTGTCATAAATGTCGGCCGCAAGGGTAAGGCTCCTTATCTCCGGGCGGGAGTCGTAGACATCTTCAATGCTTTTCCCGGAGAGAAAACCCGGAGCCGGGACGCCGTCCGCAGTTTCATCGGCAAGCACGATTTCGGTGTCAAGAGGAAGGCCGATTTTCTGGCAAAGGAGCATTTTTGCAAGCCCCAGGCCGCTTGAGGCCTTGCTGAGGAGAAGATCGGCCTCATTAACCTTCACCTTTACCTGAAGGACATCAGACATTGTGCTCACACCGGCTTGCTCAGAGCGAATGACATCCTTCTCCATTTTATGAAGGAGTTCGGAGTAGCTGCGGGCAAGTTTTTCTTTGTCGGAGATGGAGACAATCTGCCAATAGGCTTTCTCAACATCGGTGACAATCCCCTGGAGGCTGGTCTCGTAACGGCTTTCGGCAAGTTTTTCGGCCTTTGATGCCATGATTGTGCTGTTCACAATCTTGCCGCCGGCAAAAACGGGCTGCTCAACAATGACGGCACC
>JAFVDC010000106.1 GCA_017478685.1 Bacteroidales bacterium
AGACAACCTGCGGTGGGTAACCGTACTTCTGGTACTGTTGTACCACGTCATCTATTTCTACAACAATAAAGGCGTGTTTGGCGGAATAGGGGGCTTTGGAGAGTATCCGGATGTCCCGCAGTACCAGGATGTTGTGATGTATATCCTGTACCCGTTCTTTATGCCGCTTCTCTTTATCCTGGCGGGAATAAGCGCCAGGTATGCCCTGGACAAGTATTCCGCAAAGGAGTGGTTCAAGGCGCGCACGCGGAAACTGCTGGTGCCGGGGACTATCGGCCTGTTTGTGTTCCATTGGATGGTGGGGTACTTCAATACTGTTGTGGCGGCAAGGCAGGGGGTGTTTGACGGTGTTCCGGCGGTGGTTAAATATATGATTATGGCTGTGAGCGGAACGGGCCCGCTGTGGTTCATCCAGGTGCTGTGGCTGCTTTGCATTGTGCTTCTGATTGTGAGGGCCCTTGACAAAAAGGATAAGTTCTGGACCTGGTGCGGTAAGGCAAATATAGTCTGGATCATCCTTCTAGGCGTACTCTTCTGGGCAGGGGAGCAGACACTTGTCCGGAACCCCCGTCCGGAATCGGCCGACGGCCTTCTGAATCTGTACAAGCCCCTTTTCTACATGGTTCCTTTCCTCCTCGGGTACTTTGTGTTCTCTCACGATGAAGTTCAGGAAAAGGTGGGGAAGGCCTGGATTCCCCTGATGGTATCGGTCGTTATAGCGGGAGGCGTTCTCATTGGAACCACCTTCGGGCAGGATAACACCTCTCCGGAGTACCTTGGAAGCCCCCTGAACTCAATTTACGGCTGGCTTATGTGCCTTGCCATGATGGGCCTTTTTCAGGCCCGCTGGAACTGCACAGACGCCTTTTCCGGCTATATGACCCGCTCAAGTTACGGGATATACATTGTCCATTATCTTCCCGTTGCGGCCTTTGGCTATATGATGAAAACCTACACTCAACTGCCTCCGGTGGCAATGTACCTGATCCTTGCCGTGGCGGTTTTCACCTTGTCTCCGCTTCTTTACGAGCTCATCCGCCGCATCCCGCTTATCCGCTGGTGCGTCCTTGGCGAGAAATAACCGGCCTATTGTGTCAGCTTTGCCTTGAGCCGCTGGCGGGCTTTGGTGACGGAGGCGGGCGAGATGCCAAGGAGGATGGCCTGCTCGGAGACGGAGAATTGCAGGTGCGAGAGGATGTATGTCCGGATATCGCCTTTTGTCAGGCAGGGGTGCGCTTCCTGGAGGGATTCAGGAGTTAGATTGAATGAATTACGGACCACGCGTTCCAATTCGGCCCATTCTAAATCCCGGATGTAACGGGGAGCGGCGTGAAGCTGCTCCAGCAGATGGTTTTGTCCCGCCAAAGACTGTATCAGGGCGTAAGAGTCCACGTCTCCTTCCGGCCCTGTTCCCGCCTTGGGGACGTATTTCTCACGGTCGTCGGCTCCTGCGCGGATAACCATAAGGAAAGCCCGTACATTCTTTCCCAGGATTTCGGATACCTGCGGAATGCTGAGGGGACATCCGCCCCGCGTGCAGGCTTGTGTCAGGCCAAGAACAATCAGTACCATCTGATAATAAAGCATTTCCGCGTTGTGCCCCCGCAGGCCGAAAGATGCGGTGATGGCGGCAAGACTCTCCTCCTTGAAGCCGACATGTGTATCGGCATAATTTTCAAATGATTCAGACGGGGCATCCGCTTCCATGACAAGTTTGAAAAGCTCAGGCTCGTCCATGGCAAACCACAGGAGGGCCATCCCGAAGCCCTTGAAGGGAGGGTTGAGGGAAAACCCTGCACCGACCCTTCTCCTGTACAGCGCCCTGGCCTCCTTCTTGACGGCATCCCTGACTCCTTGAATGGAGCCGAAAGATGAAAAGACGGCGTTGGCACCGCATCCCAGTGCTTGGCAAAGGCTTCGGGCCGAAAGTGCGGAAGGGCCGCCTGAGCGCACCAGATTCAGGGCGGCGGAAAGAATTCTTTCCTTTGTAACAGTAAGTGGTCTTGCCATAACTAGTGTTCCGAAACAGTCAGGTGCAAAAATATAAAAAGATGCGGCCGTGTCCAAGGGCTTTATGGCTAAAAGTGCCGAATTGTCCACATATTTGTCCATATCGATTATTATTTCGGAACGCCTGATGCACTAACTTTGCATCTGAATCAATGTGGACAAACAATGAAAAGACTGATTGCATTATTTTCGCTTGCCGTAATGGCTATGCCAGCTCTTGCCAAGGAAGACTGGAGGGGAAAGGTGGTGGATGAAAGCGGAGAACCTGTAGCTTATGCCAATGTGGCCGTACTCTCCAAGGCCGATTCAACCGTGGTCTGCGGCACTGTTACCGGAGAGGACGGATCATTCAATATCATAACGGGAGAGACGGACGGTATCATGATGGTGGCCATGATGGGCTACCGGACAGTGTATCTGCCTCCTATGGATGGCGCCACAATTACACTTAAGGCCGATTCGGCCATGCTGGAAGGCGCCGCCGTCTCCGCTGTCATGCCCAAGACAAAACTCACGGGCGAGGGCCTGCAGACCAGTGTCCGGGGATCGGTGCTTGAAAACGCCGGGACCGCCATGGATGTGCTTGCGAAAACGCCCGGCATGATCAAAGGGCAGAACGGCCTGGAGGTTATCGGCAAAGGCTCTCCCCTTGTTTATATCAACGGGCGCAGGGTTACAGACAGCAGTGAACTGGACCGTCTGCAGAGCAACGAGATCCAGAGCATCGAGGTTATTGCCAATCCCGGAGCTCAATATGACGCTACGGTAAAGAGCGTGGTCCATATTCGCACCATCCGCCGTCAAGGCGACGGCTTCGGCTTCAACCTCTATGCGCAGGATGCCCAGTCACTGCGTTGGGATAAGGGGAACGACCCCTTCGGCTCCTTCAACGTGAACTATCGCACCGGCGGAGTGGACATCTTCGGCGGGGTCAATTACGCGCGCAATACCTCCCGCCAGCAAAGTGAGCTGGAGAAGAAAACTTTCGGGACAGGCTTCTTGCTGGAGAACAAGGGAGACCTTCTCAACGAATACTTCGGCCAAAGCGTTTATGGCAATGCCGGGGTAAACTGGCAGATGGCCGACAATCATTTTCTGGGTGGTAAGGTTGAATGGGGAAGGACGCTGGAATATAGTGTCCGGACGGTGGTTAACGACAATGTCTCCCTGGATGGCGTCCTCACGGACAAACTGGCCACCGTTTCCGACGACACCCTTCAGCCGGGCGGCATGTGGAACTTTGGGGCGAATGTGTATTACAACGGCCTCATTGCCGGGAAACTTGGCATTGACGTGAACCTGGATTACTATGGCAATGCAAGCAATACTGTCTCGGAGTCGGCCGAAACCAGCTCCATGACGGCAGGCCGCCAAATCACATCCGACAGCAGGTCGGACGGGAAGCTTTATGCCGCCAAGGCCGTGCTGTCTTATCCAATCTGGGTGGGGCAGCTGCAGGCCGGAACGGAGGAGACTTTCTCCAGGCGCACTGACGACTATTCCATCCACGGAATCGACATTGCTGCGTCCCAGGCCTCTGTGGCGGAGGACACTTATGCCGGGTTCCTGAGTTATGGCTTCATGTTGCCAAAGGCCGGCCAGTTCAGTGCCGGAGTACGCTACGAGTATGTGCATTATGCTTATACAGACGTTGTCACGCCTGCAAATGATCTTACGCGAGACTACGGCAACTGGTTTCCCACTCTTTCTTATGCCAATGCCTTCGGCCCGGTTCAGATAATGCTAAACTATAGCGCCAAGACTCGCAGGCCGAATTACGCAAACCTTTCCAGCGCCGTCCGCTACAACAGCCGCTACATCTGGCAGAGCGGCAACGCCGGGTTGCAGCCGGAGCTGTCGCACAATCTGGGGCTGATGGCCATCTGGAAGTTTGTCACGCTGTCTGTCAATTATTCCAGGACCAATGACGCCATCATCACTTGGTCGGCCCCTGTTGGGGATGATGGCGTGGTGCTGGTGAAACCGCGCAACCTGGAAACGCCTTTCCGGAATATGGCTGCGTTTGTGAATCTTACGCCAACCATCGGCCCTTGGACGATGAATTATACAATAGGGATTCAGCCGCAGTGGCTCACCATCAACGCCCCGGATCCGCGCGAGGCCTCCGGCATCCGTGTGACCACTTTCAGCGACAGGCCCATGGCGTTTGCCCAGCTTTTCAATACTGTTACGGTAAAGGGCGGTTGGCAGTTTGAACTTGGCGGCACTGTAATGACGCCAGGATATACGCAGAACCTTTATGTGCGCAACTGGTTTGCAAACCTCACCGCTGCCGTGCAGAAGACACTCCTGAAAGATGGGTCGCTGGTCATTCGGCTCGAAGGGACTGACCTTACGGGAACGGCTCATTATGATGTCAACTCCGACTTCGGCAGCCATGTCATCATTCAGACCAACCTCATGGACACGCAGAAAGTGCGGCTCTCCGTCCGCTACAACTTCAACGCCGCCCAGAGCAAATACCGCGGCACCGGTGCCGGAAGCGACAGCAAGAATAGAATGTAAAGAATATGGAACAGAAATTTTGCCAGAGCTGCGGAATGCCGCTCACAGATGAAGTCCTCGGCACCAATTCCGACGGCACGAAGAATGAGGATTAATGCATGTACTGCTACCAGGACGGGAAGTTTTTGCAGGACTGCACGATGGATGAAATGATCGAGCACTGCGCCCAATTTGTGGACGAAGTGAACAAAGGGCTGCCGCAGCCGATTGCTAAAGAGGAATACATCGGCCAGATGAAGATGTATTTCCCGCATCTGAAACGTTGGCGC
>JAFVDC010000107.1 GCA_017478685.1 Bacteroidales bacterium
AGGTCATTGTGGCCGACAACGCTTCCGCTGACGGTTCGGCCGAAATGATGAAGGCGGAGTTCCCGGAGGTCAGGCTCATAACCCTGAAGGAGAACTTCGGCTTCACAGGGGGCTACAACAGGGCCCTCCAAATGGTTGAAGCAGAGTACTATGTCCTTATAAACTCAGACGTGGAGGTGCCGTCTCACTGGCTCAAAGCGCTTCAGGAATGGATGGACGCCCATCCGGAGTGCGGAGCCTGCGGTCCCAAGCTCCTCTCTTTCAAGGAGCGCGACACCTTTGAGTATGCCGGTGCCGCGGGAGGCCTCATAGACCGCTTCGGCTATCCTTTCTGCCGTGGCCGAATTATGCAGAAGGTCGAAAAGGACCACGGCCAATACGACTCCCCCACCGATGTCCTCTGGTGCTCCGGCGCCTGCCTCATGGTACGCTCTTCCGTGTGGAAGGCCCTTGGAGGCCTGGACGAGCGCTTCTTTGCCCACATGGAGGAGATAGACCTTTGCTGGCGCATGCAGCTTAGGAGCTGGAAGGTGACGGTTGTTCCGGAGTCCTATGTCTATCACATAGGCGGCGGCACGCTTTCCAACAATTCCCCCTTCAAACTTAGGCTCAACTTCCGCAACAACCTCCTCCTCCTAGAGAACAACCTACCTGCCACACTAGGTTCGCGTTTTCGCGCCAGGGTCCGAATCCTTGCAAGGATGTGCCTGGACGGATTATCGGCCATGACTTATCTCCTGACGGGAAAGTGGAGCTTTTTCAAGGCGGTGGTGCAGGCCCACAGGGAGTACCGTAAAATGAGACGCCCCGGGGAAATACTCCCGGAGCGCCATATTCCTGCCGGCCTTTATAAAGGCTGGATAGTGCCTAAAGGCCTGTTTTAGGGGCGTTTATAGCCGTCGGCCTCACATTTTGCCGAAATATTCTTGATGCGCGTCGCCACATTGGGGTGAGTGGAGAAGAGGTTGCTGACCGGGCCGCTCACTGCGCTGCCGGAGGTTGTCTGGAGCTTCTCGAAGGCCTGAACCATGGTCCAGGGATTGCGCTTTGCGGCAACAAGGAAGGAGTAGCTGAAGTCATCGGCCTCAGTTTCCTGTTTCTTGGAATAGTGGGCCTCGATCATGGCCTGGCCAATTGCGCCAAGCTGGGAGTCCGTGAGGGCGGCAACTTTGTCCGAGGTGGATGCCAGGCCCTCGAAGGCGGCGCTAGTGAGGAGGCTGCGGCGCATCTGCTGATATGTGTGCTCAAGTGCGACATGGCCGATTTCGTGGCCGATGACCGTAAGGAGTTCGTCGTCATTCATAAGGTCCATGATGCCGGTGTAAACGCGTACGGAGCCGTCTGCGCAGGCAAAGGCGTTCACCTCCTTGTTCCTGTAAACCTTGTAATTGAGAGGCTGCTCCCCGATATTGGTGAGTTTCCCGACCAGGTTGTTGAGTCTCTTGGTGTAGGGGTCCGATGCCGGAAGCACCTGGCTCTGAGCGTCCAGCTGGGCGATATACTGGGCAACGTAGGCCTGGACGTCGGCCTTAGGAAGGGTGAGGGCCTGGGCGGCATAAGCACCGCTTTGGAGGAGCCTCTGGGAATTGAGATTCTGGAGTGCGGCGCAGGAAACCATGAGGGCCGACGCTGCGACAAGGACTAGTAAGCGTTTCATAATGGTCATGAATTTCCACAAATTTACAAAATTTAATGGAAAAAGCTTATATTTGTAGATGAATTAACGCACCCAAGGGTATGAAAATCATCATAGAAGGAGCCGGACAGGTTGGGGCGCACCTTGCAAAGATGCTTTCCAACGAGTCCAATGAAATAACGGTCATAGACCCGGATCCCGAGCGCATCCGTTCCCTCAGCCAAAGCGCGGATGTAGCCACCATCTTGGGCGGGCCTTCCTCCATCCCGGACCTCAAGGAAGCCGGATGCTCTTCGGCCGACCTATTCATTGCGGTCAATCCCATGCAACCCCAAAGCGTGAACATAGTGAGCGCCCTTCTGGCCAAGAAAATGGGCACCAGGCGCGTTGTGGCTCGCGTAGACGACGAAGACTTCCTCTCCCCGGAAAACAAGCTCCTGTTCAAGGACATGGGCCTTGACATGATGTTCTTCCCTGAAAAAAGCGCCTCTGACGAAGTGGATGACATGCTAAGGTCCGTGGCCTCCACGGACACCCTGGACTTCGCACGCGGAAAACTCCAGCTTGGCGTATTCAAAATCGAGGACGACTCTCCCCTCCTGGACATGACGGTGGCGGAGTTCTCACAGGTGGTTTCGGCACTTCCAAACGGGGCCGAATTTCGCATTGTGGCCATCTCAAGGGGCAACGACACCATTATTCCTAAGTTCGACTCCACCTTCAAGTTCAACGACTACCTGTACATTATCAGCCGCCGTGACGGCATGCCCGCCCTCATGAAATACCTTGGCCGCGACAAGATAGAAATCCGCAAGGTCATGATTCTGGGAGGCAGTGAAATCGGTCAGATGGTGGCAGCCCGCCTTGCTGCAAGGAAGATTGACGACATCAAGATTATAGACATTGACCCCAAACACTGCAGGCATCTTTCGGAGGTTCTCCCGGACAGCGTTTCCGTTGCCTGCGGGGATGTCCGTAACGCGGATTTCCTAAAGGAAGAAGACATCCGCGGCTACCATGCCGTCCTTGCCTTCACCGGCTCCGACGAAACCAACATCCTGGCCTGCGTGGTGGCAAAGAAGATGGGCGTGTCAAGGGTTATCGCCCAGGTGGAGAACCTGGAGTACATCCGCCTCGCAGAGGACATGGGCGTAGACAGCGTCATCAAAAAGAAACTCATCACTGCAAGCCGGATTTTCAAGTTCACTCTCTCAGACAAAGTACGCTCCGTGCGTTATGTCAGCGGCACTGATGCCGAAGTCCTTGAGTACACCGCCGCCCCCGGCTCCCGCATTACCAAGAAACAGCTCAAGGACATCGAGTTCCCAGCAAACGCCATCATAGGCGGCGTCATACGCGGCGGAGACAGCTTCATCGCTGTCGGCAGCACCCACATAGAAGCTTACGACCGCGTTGCGGTCTTCGCCCTCCCGGATGCCGTGAAGGATGTGGACAAGTTCTTCAGGTAGGCCGGCCCCTCACTAGTTGCCCTGCAAAGCTAATTACTTCACTGTTAATGGATTACACAAAGTGCCGTGGGTTTTTTACTCCACGGCACTTTACGCAACTAGCTAATAACTAATTACTTAGTCTTGCGCTGTTTTTTAGAACATCTTGGAGGAATATGCAAAAAACAATCTATTTGATTGGTTGTAGCCTTTGTTTTGCCAAGTAAAAACAAGAACAACCGTTCCTTTTCCTGACGCTCCTTGGAGACAACCTGATGGATATCATCAACCAGCCCTGCAGACAGAAGAATATTTGACATTCTTGCATATACGTCGTCCCTTTTACCGTTAAACGTTTCATCTATGTCAAACTCCTTTCCTCTTGTGGAATGTTCGGCCAGGATCATGGCCTCATAGCTTCCAAAAATATCAATACTGTAGTTGTAATCAATTACGGAATAAGTTGTTATGATATAATCCACCAACGAGTTACGTTCGGAATTGTCCAACTTTGAAAACAGTCTTGAAATCATTGCATGAGGCATGAACCTCCCTTTTCCTTTTGTTGCCACCACCTCGTCCATTGCATGCTTAAGATATGAAGTCGCCTTTCTTTTGATTATCTTATCAGAAAATGGATGATTATTTGTAGCATATGCAAGAAAATTCCATCTGTACTCTTCTGATTTTCTACATAAATAGCGCTCTGGCGGATTATTGTCTACATATATCAGGTTACTCCTTATATCTTTGTCCGTAACCTTAGGTGCACTTCCGAACGTTCCTTGAAACAACTCACCCTCTCTGTGGCATATTCTGTTGAACTCCCTGGCATACAATGAGTTGACATACCGCATAAAAGCCGATAACGATTTAACTGTTTTGCAGAAGCAACTCAGGTGGACGTGGTCAGGCATAGGGCACACCTTAATGATTCGCACATTGTATTTAGTAGCGGCGATACACACTATTGTAAAATAAACAAGATAGTCCGTTACGGTATAAAACAATAGAAAACCATTAACGGATCTCTGATAACAGTGATTGAGTGCATTTTTTATGAAACGTCTCTTTTTCATAGCGGATGTATATCTTCTCATTATGGGAGAGATTCCATAAATATCGGCTTAACAAACGGATATACCTTTTATTGCCAACAATTTTTTTACTCGCATCAAGTATTTGATTTAAAACACATTACATGAGAAGCGACCAGTGGGTATAATGATTAATCACCTGATTCTCAGCATTATAATCCAAGAAGAAATAAGTTTCCCACAACTCGGGTGCCATCTGTAAGTGAAAATGCTAATAGACTGATTTTTAATAGATTATCTAAAGTACCGTGGACTTTTTACCCCACGGCACTTTGCACATTTAATTAACGAGCAACAACTTAGCTTTGCGCTCGGCATATTCATAATTCTCACTATCTTTGCCGTATGAAAAAAGTGATCATTTTTATATGCGTTTTCTTACAGGGTCTGTATGTTTCGGCCCAGACACCGATAGTGGCGCCGGACTTCCGGGAGCCTACCATGGTGTCAACGGAGTACTTCGGCCCAAATGCTTTTCCTGTGCCGGATATGACTGACGGCAGGGTTCGGCCTTATATCTATGCCGAACTTGCCGCGGACTATTACAAAGGCCGGGTGGCAGATGGCAACGACCACACGTGGGACGGCTTCATCCGCCTCAATTTCCCCCTGTGGTCAAAGCGGGCAAGCCTTGAAATCTGGGGGCCTGCTGTAGAGCACTGGTCTTACTCCGGCGCGGTAGCGGATTACCGGCGCGTGGGGGATGCACGCAATTCCGGAAAGTCCTGGGATTCAGGAGATTTGTATGTCTGTACCAATCTGCAGGTTCTGGTTGGAAAGCCCAATACGCTGAAGCCTGACATACTGCTGAGAGCCGCACTGAAATCTGCCATGGGAAACACCTTTGAGCAGGCCCGCTACTACGACTGCGGCGGCTACTTCTTTGACGGGACCATAGCGTGGTCACGGATGTTCCAGCAGAGCTATGTAATGGAAGTTAGGGCCGGGATCAGCGGCGGCTTCCTCTGCTGGCAGGACGGCCTTGCCCGGCAGAACGACGCCGTCCAGTTCGGCCTGTTTGCAAGCATAGCCACATGGGGATTCACCTTCATGGCCGATTATTCCGGCTACATCGGGTGGGAAAATGACGGAGACCGTCCGCGCCGCCTGCGCTTACGCCTGGATGGCAACGCCGGCAGATGGCGCCCGTTTGTGCAGTACACCCATGGATTCAAAAACTACCCGTTTGACGGTATACGTGCCGGGGTGGGGTACTGCTTCTGAAAAAAGTCCCGCAAAACCAAGTGCTTGACTACTAACACATTACGCAAAGTGCTATGCCTTAAAAAGAGCACGGCACTTTAGATAACATATTGACTACAAAGCAATTAGCCTTGCATGGCCAATTGAGAAGGGCGTTGATGGACCTGGTCCACACATGGGCTTTTGCTCTTCTCAGACATATTTAGTATATTTGCACGCTATATTATAGAGATATGAGTATACAGACAGAAAACATAGAGAAATTGGTGGAGCGCCGGGCAAAAGCACGGCTTGGAGGCGGAGAGAAAAGGATCGAGGCTCAGCATGCAAAGGGAAAACTCACTGCACGCGAGCGCCTTGAACTGCTTCTGGACAAGGGCAGTTTTGAGGAGTTTGACATGTTCGTCCAGCACCGCTGCACCAATTTCGGCATGGAAAAAAGTCACCCGGACGGAGACGGAGTAGTTACCGGATGCGGAACCATAGATGGCCGTCTGGTGTATGTCTTTGCACAGGATTTCACAGTCAGCGGCGGCTCGCTCTCCAAAACCATGAGCGAGAAAATATGCAAGGTGCAGGACATGGCCCTGCGTAACGGAGCGCCGTGCATCGGCCTCAACGACAGCGGCGGAGCACGTATCCAGGAAGGCATTGACGCCCTTGCCGGCTACGGAGAGATTTTCGAGCGCAACATCCTATCCAGCGGCGTCGTTCCCCAGATTAGCTGCATCATGGGTCCCTGCGCAGGCGGCGCGGTTTACTCCCCCGCCCTCACGGACTTCACCCTCATGGTTAAAAACACCTCCTACATGTTCCTCACAGGCCCTGCCGTGGTAAAAAGCGTTACAGGAGAGGTGGTGGACCAGGAACAGCTTGGCGGTGCATCCGTGCATGCCTCAAAAAGCGGGGTTGCCCACTTTGCCGCAGAAACCGAGGAAGATGCCATTGTGGCCATCAAGAAGCTCCTTAGCTACCTTCCCCAGAACAATATGGAAACCGCTCCCCTCAAGGAAACCTCAGACCCTGTGGGAAGAGTGGACGACTCCCTCAACTCAATTGTCCCGGACAACCCCAACAAGGCCTACGACATGTACAGGGTCATCGGGAGTATAGTAGATGACGGAGAATTCTTTGAGATTCACAAGGACTTCGCCAAGAACATAATAGTTGGTTTTGCCCGCTTTGCAGGCCGAAGCGTTGGAATTGTGGCCAACCAGCCCCAGATGCTTGCCGGCGTGCTGGATATAAATGCCAGCCGAAAGGCCGCCCGCTTCGTGCGCTTCTGCGACGCCTTCAACATCCCCCTGGTTACCCTGGTGGATGTTCCCGGCTTCCTTCCCGGCACCCAGCAGGAGTATGGAGCCATCATTACAAACGGCGCAAAACTCCTTTACGCATACGGAGAAGCCACCGTTCCTAAGGTTACGGTAACGCTCAGGAAAGGTTACGGCGGCGCCCACATTGTCATGAGCTGCAAGCAGCTTCGCGGAGACATCAACTACGCCTGGCCCAGCGCACAGATTGCCGTAATGGGCGCAGACGGAGCCGTCAACGTGCTCTACGCAAAGGAAATAAAGGCAGACCCCGAAAACGCAAAGGCTATCTTCGAGGAAAAAAAGAAGGAGTACGAAGACCTCTTCTCAAATCCTTATCAGGCTGCCCAGAAAGGTTACATTGATGACGTAATAGAACCCCGCAACACCCGCTTCCGCGTAATCCGCGCCCTGGAGCAGCTGCAGTCTAAACGTCAGGAAATACCGGCCAAGAAACATGACAACCTTCCTCTTTAGCATACTTACGGCCGGATCCGACCGCATGGCCCAGACGGATCCCCACGGCTTGACGCTTACCCTCATAAGCGTAACCGTGGTGTTCCTTGCCCTCATAGTGCTGTATTTCCTATACAACCTCTCCGGCAAAATCTTCACCGGGGCCTTCAAACGTAAGTCCTCCACAAAGAAGAAGGCACAGATTCCTGATGCCGAAGTTGCCGCAGCCATAGCCCTGGCGCTTGATATGGAAGAGGATGGAGACACCTATGCGGCCATAGCCGCGGCCATTCACCTTTACCTTGCCACCGGCGTCCATGACACCGAGCCCGGCATAGTTACAATTACGCGGAAAGACTCCTCTCCTTGGAGCATTAAAACATTGACATTCAGAAAATTACCCAGATAAATCCATGAAAACATACTCTTTCAAGATTAACGGCAAAGACTATAAAGTTGCAATTGGTGAAGCCAATGGCAAAATGCTCAGCGTAAACGTAAACGGAGCAGACTATGAGGTGGAGTTGGACCAGGCTCCCGCTGCGGCGGCAGGGGATACCTCCGCCGAAGCATTTGCCCGGACAGGGTTGCGAAGCAACGCGGAGGCGGAGGTATCCCCTACCGCTGCAAAACCTGCCGCCGGAGCAGGCAAAACCGTGAAGAGTCCCCTCCCCGGCATCATTATCAGCATAGATGTCAAGGAAGGCCAGGCCGTAAAGCGCGGCCAGAAGGTTGCCGTCATTGAAGCCATGGAGATGGAAAACGACATCCTGGCCGAATCCGACGGCACTGTTACCGCCATCCACGCCTCCAAAGGAGATTCCGTCCTTGAGGGCGCAGACATTGTAACTATCGGCTGATGGATACCATTATAGACAGCCTGCAGCAGTTCTGGCAGTACACCGGATTTGCAAACTGCACATGGCAGCACCTGGCCATGATTGCAATCGGCCTCATTTTCATTACACTTGGAATTGTAAAAAAATGGGAGCCGCTCCTCCTTGTGCCAATCGGCTTTGGAATGATAGTGGGAAACATCCCGCTGTTCTTTGACCCTGCAACGGGTGCAGGCCTCAAAATAGGCATCTACGAGGACGGTTCCGTGCTCAATATCCTCTATCACGGCGTACGCAACGGCTGGTATCCGCCGCTTATCTTTTTGGGGATAGGCGCAATGACTGATTTCAGCGCCCTTATCTCCCAGCCCAGGCTCATCCTCATAGGCGCGGCCGCCCAGCTTGGCATCTTCGGCGCATACCTCCTTGCTCTCCTCCTTGGATTCGCGCCCAACGAAGCCGGTGCAATTGGCATAATCGGCGGTGCAGACGGCCCCACGGCCATTTTCCTTAGCTCCAAGCTTGCCCCGGAACTGATGGGCGCAATTGCGGTATCGGCCTACTCTTACATGGCCCTTGTTCCAGTTATCCAAAAGCCCATAATGCTGCTTCTCACCACCAAGAAGGAGCGCCTCATACGCATGAGAAAGCCCCGCGAGGTTAGCCAGAGGGAAAAGATTGTCTTCCCCATCCTTGGTTTCCTCTGCACGGCATTCATAGTACCCAGCGGCCTTCCGCTTCTTGGCATGCTGTTTTTCGGCAACCTCCTCAAGGAAAGCGGCGTCACAAAGCGCCTTGCAACCACGGCCGGAGGCCCGCTCATCGACATCGTCACCACCCTCATAGGCCTCACCGTGGGCGCATCCACCCAGGCCGATGTCTTCCTCACAGGCCGTTCAGTGCTCATCTTCGGCCTTGGACTGGCCTCGTTTGTGATTGCCACAACCTTCGGCGTGGGCTTCGTGAAATTCATGAACCTCTTCCTCTCTGAAGAAAAGAAGATCAACCCCCTCATCGGGAACGCCGGAGTTTCGGCCGTACCTGATGCGGCGCGCGTATCCGAAACCGTGGGCCTGGAGGCCGATCCTTCAAATCACCTCCTCATGCACGCCATGGCTCCAAACGTAGCCGGCGTCATTGGCTCTGCGGTTGCAGCAGGTATTCTTCTTAGTTTCCTGGGTTAATCGAGGATTGAAGAGCCCACAATTGAAGCGATTGTGGAGCGCATGCGAGACAGTGCCCCTATATCCGAGGGATGCACCCTGTTGGAAAGGATAATCACCGCCGTCTTGGTTTCAAGGTCCAGAAGGACTGAAGTGCCCGTGTAGCCTGTATGGCCGCGGGTGGTGGAAGTGTTGAAGACGTCTCCGCAAAGATAAGGGCTAAGGTCGTAGGCATCCCACCCAAGGGCCCTTCCAACCTTAGGGTCATTGTCCTTAGGAACCGTAAACATGCGCTTTACGGTAAGCGGAGAAAGTATCCGTTTCCCGTTCCAGGAGCCGCCGTTCAGAAGGGCCTGGCAAATAACGGCAAGGTCTTCCATGTTTGAAAACACCCCGGCGTTGCCGGAATTGCCCATGTTCACCTGACGGGCTGTGGGGTCGTGGACTTCGGCCTTGAGGGTATGGCCGTCCCTCAGGACCTCCGTAGGGGCGCAGAGCCTCACAAGGGCGGTGTCCCGGGACAAAAGGCTAAGGGAATCAAGCGGGAAATAGCAGGTGTGCCGAAGGCCCAGCCTGTCGAAGATATTGGCCTGGGCATAGTCACAGAGCCGCTGCCCCGTAATGCGCTCCACTATCCTTTGAAGGACTATGAAATTGAAGCAGCTGTAAAGGACATCCGTGCCGGGCTCAAAGTTCCTGGGACCGTTTGAAATATAATCTATAAGGGCGTCTGTGTTGCCTTCACCATACTTTTCCACAAAGCCGGGCACATCCTTCAGGAAGGCCTCCAGGCCGGAAGAATGGGTGAGAAGGTCCTGCACCGTAATGTGCACCTTCTTTTTGTTGACTGGATTCACCCAGGGCTTGAAACCCGGGATATAGAGGCGCACCTGGTCTACAAGCCGAAGCTTCCCCTCCTCTACAAGCTGCATCACCGCAACGGTGGTGCTAACGCACTTTGAAACGGAAGC
>JAFVDC010000108.1 GCA_017478685.1 Bacteroidales bacterium
TGAGGGCCCTGGCCTCTTTTTCATCAAACTGCTCCTGGGCCTTTTCCACAAGGGAAACCACATCTCCCATGCCCAGGATACGGTCTGCGATACGCTGAGGATGGAAAACGTCCAGGGATTCCAGCTTTTCTCCGGAGGAGACAAACTTGATGGGTTTGCCAACCACTGCCTTGATGGAAAGCGCGGCACCGCCACGGGTATCACCGTCCATCTTGGTAAGCACAACGCCGTCGAAGTCCAGGCGGTCGTTGAAGGCCTTTGCAGTTTCCACTGCGTCCTGGCCGGTCATGGCATCCACCACAAACAGGGTTTCAGTGGGGTTCACAGCCTTGTGCAGGGCAGATATCTCGTTCATGAGCTCCTCATCCACGGCAAGGCGGCCGGCGGTATCCACAATAACAACCGGGAAACCTTCGGCCTTGGCCTTACGGACGGCATTCTGCGCTATCTTGATGGGGTCCTTCTCCCCTTCCTCCGTGTAAACGGGAACGTCAATGCTCTCTGCGAGGACCTTGAGCTGCTCTATTGCGGCGGGGCGGAAGGTGTCGCAGGCAGCAAGGAGGACCTTCATCCCCTTCTTGGATTTAAGGTGGAGGGCCAGCTTTGCGCTGAATGTGGTTTTACCGGAACCGTTGAGGCCGGCCACCAGCACCACGCCGGGGTTTCCCTTCACATTGATTTCCTGAGCCGAAGAGCCCATGAAATCCGCGAGTTCGTCCCTCATGATCTTCACCATCATCTGCTGGGGCTTCACGGCGGTAAGGACACCTGTGCCGATAGCCTTGTCCTTGACCCGGCCACAGAAATCCTTGGCAACCTTGTAGCTGACGTCGGCGTCCAGAAGGGCTTTGCGGATATCCTTGACGGTTTCCGCGACGTTGATTTCAGTTATTTTTCCTTCACCTTTGAGTATCTTGAAAGATCTCTCCAGTCTCTCCTGTAAATTCTCAAACATAAGCGTGTTTTTATCTTGCAAAGATACTAAAACTTACGTTCATAAGAAAAAAGAAACGTTTCATGTGTTGTTTCACGTTTTCCCGTGGAAACATTTTCAAAAGTTTTGCTGTTTGCATATGATGGATTACGGAAAAGCCTCATACCTTCGCAAAAACCACTTTGCACCATGAAAACTACACTTAAAATGATGGCGACGACCCTGCTGGCGGCGGGGCTCGCGGCATGTGACGACTTTGGAAAATTCCCTTCGGCCGACACCCACGGAGAACTCCGGTGGAGCATGGACAAGGAGTCCGTAGCAAAGGCGGGGGCGGAGATTCCGGACACCAACGACTTCCTCCTTAAAATTACGGACGGCAAGGGAGTGGTCCTCTACGAAGGCACCTACGGGGATTCTCCGTCCAAACTCACCGTCCCGGAAGGGAGTTATACTCTCAGGATTGTTTCGGCAGAATTCACCACCCCGGCATTCAACCATCCGGTTTACGGGGACGAACAGGTTGTGGTGATAAGGGCCGGGGAAAGCGCCACGGTTACGCTACGCTGCTCCCTCCTTAACTGTGGGATAAGGCTCAAGACGGCCCCGGATTTTCTCACCAGTTTCCCGGGCGGGGTGCTTTATGTAGCACAGGGAACGGCAAAACTCATGTACGCCTACAGGGAAAACCGGATAGCCTATTTCATGCCCGGAGAGGTGTCGGTGGTCCTTTATGATAAAGGGAAGGAGGAGACTCTTTTCACGCGTACGCTTGAGGCAAGGCAGATCCTTACGGTGAGTATATCGGCCCCAGGAGAACCTGGCGGAGCGGAATCGTCCATAAAGGTACAACTGGACACCTCTAAGGTATGGCTCCAGGATTCCTGGGTTATAGGCGGGGACAATTCCGGGAACGGGCAGGGAGGGTCTGTACCGGATGCCCTGTCCGTGGCCGAAGCTTTTGAGAAAACCGGCTCCAAAGATGTCTGGGTGTACGGTTACATTGTGGGCGGAGACCTAACCACCTCTTCCAGCGGGGAGGTTAAGACCTCCGGAATCACCAAGGCGACGCACCTTGCAATGGCCGACAGGTCCACTGTCAAGGACAAGGCTCAGTGCCTTGCCGTGGAACTGCCCGCCGGAAAGGTGAGGGATGCCCTCAACCTTGTAGCACACCCGGACCTTATAGGCACAAGGGTATACGTAAAGGGAGAGATAGTGGAAAAGTACTTAGGCACCCGGGGGCTTAAGGGGACCTCAGACTACATTATGAAATAGCTAGAATTCCCGGTAGAAAAGACGCACGAAACGGGACTTGAGGTCATTCCAGAAAGGCCTGGAACGAAGCCACAACTCAAGGGTCCACTCCCTGGCGCCATCCATGCGGGAAATAAAGTCTTTACGGAAATCGGCGGCGGTTTCCCTGTCATAGATAAAGGCGTTTATCTCGCTGTTGATGGAAAAACTCCTGACGTCAAGATTTGTTGCCCCGATAACGCACACGGAATTGTCAGAGACCATTGTCTTGGAGTGGTCGAACTCTCCGCCGGCCTCTATTATCTTGACCCCGGCCTCAAGGCATTCGGCATAATAACCGCGGTTGAAAGAGCCCAGAAGAGGGGTGTCCACCTTTTTTGAGAGCATCACCCTCACGTCCACTCCCCTTAGCGCCGCGGCCTTCAGCGAGGTAAGGAAGGACACGGGCGGGACAAAGTAGGGAGTCTGGAAATAGACATATTCCCTGGCATTGTCCAGCACCCATTCATAGGCCATCTGAGTGCTGGGCCAGGCGTAGTCGGCTTCGTCGGAGACAATCTGGACAGTAAGGCCGCCTTCACAGGGAGGCGCCGGAGAGAAATACTCTGAAAGGGGCTTTTCAACGTCTCCTTTGCAGCTTATCCAGGTGTCCAGGAACGAAGCCTGCAGGCATGAAACGGCCGGGCCCTCAATGCGGACATGGGTGTCTTTCCAATGATTGAAATAGTTGTCGTTGATGTTCATGCCGCCCATATAGCCAACCCTGCCGTCAATGACCACAATCTTGCGGTGCTGCTGGCAGTTGAGGCGCATGAGGAAAAGACGCAGCCCCTGCTTGAGACTTGTGTAACGGACAATCTTGACACCGGCATCTTCCATGGTTTTCCAGAAACTGCCCGGAACGTTTCGCGCCACCAAATTATTAAGGATAAAACGGACCTCAACGCCTTCAGTGGCCTTTTTTATGAGAATGTCGCGGATAAACTTACCGGAAGCGTCATTGCTAAAACGGAAGTACTCCAGATGGATGGAATGCCGCGCCGCCAAAAAGTCATTGGAGAGAAGCTCCTTCTTGCGTGCACCCTTCTTGATTATTTCAAGCTTATTGCCGCCATATACCTTGTTGCCCTCCCAGGTGGAAAGGTTCAGGCGCACAAGGGGCTTCAGCCAGTTGTCAATCCCTTCCGGAACGTCATTGGGAAATAGTTCCGAATACACTTCCGGGGAGATTTCCTCCGACAGCCGGCGCCGGAACTCCCGGTGAATGAAATCACGGTCTTTGGCGGTACGGTAATCCTTGCCGAAAACAACATAGAGGATAAAACCGGTAACCGGGAGGAAAAACATGAGAAGAACCCACGCCATGGCAGTTTCCTGGACATTTTTGTCGCGGAGGACAAAGAAGCATAGCGCCAGCCTCAGAAGGACGGCAAATACTATGGAAACAATACCCTGATGCAGTATCATACTACACAAAGATAACATATTTTTTGTATATTTGCATTCCCTGAATGAACCATACGTGAAGAATTACCTTAAAAAACTTGAGGATCAGATACATCTGAATCCAGGGAAGCCAGCCCTCTGCGACTACGAGGGTGCAAGCTATACATATGCACAGGTAGCGGAACTCATAGAGCGCTACCACATCTTTTTCCAGACGGCCGGCATCAAGCCCGGAGACAAAATCGCCATCTGCGCCAGAAATTCGGCCCGGTGGGGAATACTCTTCTTTGCGGTCAACACCTATGAAGCCGTGGTGGTGCCCATCCTGGCCGATTTCACGGCCGCGGGCGTAACCAAGCTGATCCATCACTCCGACAGCGTCCTGCTTATCGCAGACCCCGAAATCTGGGCACAGATGTCCCCGGAGAACATCCCCACGCTCCGCGGAGTCATTTCCTCCCGCGAGGAAAAGCTTCTGTGGCACCGTGACTCTGAAACCGCAAACGCCTGGGCCGACAGAGACACGCTCTTTGCCGAATGCTATCCGGGCGGTTTCAACCCCACAGACGTTGTGTACCCGGAAAAAGATGACGCCCTTGCCTTCATAAACTACACCTCCGGCACCTCCGGAGACCCTAAGGGAGTCATGCTCACCTACGGCGCAATGTCCGACATCGTGGAAGTGTGCCAGAAAAAGCTCACAAACACTCCGGACAAACTTGTCTCCATGCTGCCGCTTGCCCATATGTACGGGCTTGCCATGGAGTTCATATACCCCTCCTGCACAGGCTTTACAATATGGTTCCTGGGGAAGCTGCCCTCTCCGTCGCTTCTTATAAACGCATACTCCGAAATCCAGCCCAGCCTTATGATAACGGTGCCGCTGGTCATGGAGAAACTGTATCAGACCCAGATACTTCCGCAGCTTTCCTCGCTTCCGGCCAGGGTCCCCTACCTCAGGATTCCCTTCTACAAAGGCCTTGGCAAAAAACTCCTTCAATCCCTTGGCGGCCGCCTGGAGACCATCATCATTGGCGGCGCTCCCCTGGACCTTGAAGTAGAAGGCGGCTTCAGGAAGATAGGCCTTCCCTACGCCGTAGGATACGGCATGACCGAAGCCTGTCCCCTGCTCTCGCTGGAAACTCCCCTGCACTTTGAGCCCGGCTCCTGCGGCAAACCCACCCACAGCCTCAGGATAGACTCCTCGGACCCCGAACGCATTCCCGGAGAAATCCAGGCCCAGGGCCCCAACCTCACAATCGGCTATTACAAGAACCCTGAGGCCGATGCCAAAGCCTGGACACCGGACGGCTGGTTCCGCACCGGAGACCTTGGCGTCATGGACGAAGACGGCAACCTTTTCATTAAAGGCCGAATCAAATCCATCATCCTATCTTCCTCCGGCCAGAACATTTATCCGGAAGAAGTGGAGCAGGTGCTCTCCAAACACCCCATGGTACAGGAATCTATTGTAATCGAGCGCGCCGGAAAGGTTGTTGCACTTGTGTATCCCAAGCCCGGCGTGGTCCCCTCCGAAGACCACATCCGGGACTACTCCAACCGCTCCCTGCCCGTGTTCAGCCAGATTTCCCGCGTAGAACTGGTAGACCTTCCCTTCGAGCGCACGGCAAAAGGTACCATCAAGAGGCACCTTTACAAATAGGCCGTGGAGACAATTCGCTGACAGTCATAACATTACACAAAAACGTCTACCCGAAATCGGGCAGACGTTTTTCGTTAAATACTTTCAAGTCAATATTTTACCTCCACGGCGGCATTTAACTGACAATATGTCATAAATGGCCGGAGTGGCTCAAGATTTGACTCTCTACCTGCCAGAATACAACAAAAACAACATATTATGGCAAACAAAGGACAGATTGGAGTAACAACTGAGAACATATTCCCGGTTATCAAGCAGTTTCTCTACAGTGACCATGAGATTTTCCTCAGGGAACTTGTGGCAAACGCAGTGGATGCAACTGAGAAGTTGAAGGCTCTGGCAGCTTCCGGAGACTGCAAGGAAGAGCTCGGTGACCTTAAGGTTCACATTGAACTGGACACCAAGGAGAACACCCTGAAAATCATCGACAACGGCATTGGCATGACCGAGGAAGAGGTTGACAAGTACATCAACCAGATTGCCTTCTCAAGCGCCGGAGAGTTCCTGGAGAAATACAAAGACCAGATTGGGAACATCATCGGCCACTTCGGCCTTGGCTTTTACAGCGCCTTCATGGTTTCAAAGAAGGTGACCATTGAAACCCTTTCTTGGAAGGAGGGCTCCAAGGCCGTGAAATGGACCTGCGACGGTTCTCCGGAATACACCATGGAGCCTTGCGAAAAGGCCGAAAGAGGTACCGTTATCACCCTCTACCTTGACGACGACTCTAAGGAGTATGCCGAAAAATCACGCATCGAGGGCCTTCTCCAGAAGTACTGCAAGTTCATGCCAGTTCCAATTGTATTTGGCAAGGAGCAGGAGTGGAAAGACGGAAAATACGTGGACACGGACAAAGACAAGGTGATCAATTCCGTGGAGCCGCTCTGGACCAAGGCTCCCTCAGAACTCAAGGACGAGGACTACAAGGAGTTCTACCGCACCCTCTTCCCCATGAACGAGGAACCACTGTTCTGGATTCACCTCAATGTGGACTACCCGTTCAACCTTACCGGCATCCTGTATTTTCCTAAGCTCAAGGACCGTGTGGCAGTGGAACGCAACAAGATTTCCCTATACTGCAACCAGATGTTCGTGACCGACCACGTGGACAACATTGTCCCGGACTTCATGACGCTCCTTCACGGTGTAATCGACTCCCCGGACATTCCGCTTAACGTGAGCCGCTCCTACCTCCAGAGTGACGCCGCCGTCAAGAAAATCTCCACCTATATCACAAAGAAGGTTGCCGACCGCCTTGAGAGCATCTTCAAGGAAGAGCGCACCCAGCTGGAGGAGAAGTGGGACAACCTCAAGCTCTTCATAGAGTACGGCATGCTCTCAGATGAAAAATTCTGCGAGAGAGCCCTTAAGTTCGCCCTCCTGAAGGATGTGGACGGCAAGTACTACTCCTTTGACGAATACAAGGAAGCCGTATCTTCGGCCCAGACGGACAAGGACAAGAAACTTGTTTACCTTTATGCAACAAAGCCCGAAGACCAGTACTCCTTCATCCAGGCGGCAAAGGACAAGGGCTACAA
>JAFVDC010000109.1 GCA_017478685.1 Bacteroidales bacterium
AGTCCGGATTGAGAAACACCCATTGAACTTGATACGGTTGATACCGTCGTAAGGAAATGAAAAAATTACTGTTTGCAGCAGCACTGTCTGTGCTGCCTCTATGCGCAGGCGCGCAGGAAGAGAAGACGGAGCGTCTGGACTCCGTGGTCATTTCGGCCTCAAGGGCCGGTGAAAAAACTCCGGTTAGTTTTACAAATGTGGGAAAAGAGGCGTTGAGGGCCTCCAATCCGTCGTTTTCTCTGCCGATGGCGCTGGATCTTCTGCCGTCCGTGGTCCCCTACAACGAGGGCGGCACCGGGCTTGGAAATTCGGCCATGACAATACGCGGCAGCAAAGGCTCCCAGATCAATGTCACCCTAAACGGCATCACGCTCAATGATGCCGAATCCCAGGAAGTTTTCTGGGTGAACATCCCTTCGCTTACTGGGCTTGTCTCCGGGGTGCAGGTGCAGAGGGGACTTGGCACCACAATGAGCGGGGCCGGGGATTTCGGCGCATCCATAAACATGAACACAGCTCTTGTGAAGCCGGACCCTTCCGGAAACGTGTCTTTTTCGGCAGGCTCATTCGGCACCAGGATGTTCCAGGGAAGGGTGTCTACGGGCCTTCTTCCCGGAAGGTGGTATATGGACCTCTTCTTCTCGGAAGGCCATACGGACGGCTATATCCGAAACGCGCAGGTAGAGAGCGCTTCGGTTTTCGGGGTGCTGGGATGGCTTGGAAAGCGTAATTCCCTTAGGCTCACCGTCCTTCACGGGCAGCAGAAAAGCGGCATCACCTGGGACGGAATAGACCTTGAGCAGTACAATAAGGACCGCCGCTACAACGGCGCCGGGGAGTACTACGACGAAGATGGCAACGTGCACTATTACCCCAACCAGACGGATAACTATGTCCAGACGCACCTTCAGCTCAATTACACCCACTCCTTCCTCCCGTCCCTTACCTGGACTTCCACCCTCAATTATACGCGTGGAGACGGCTACGACGAGTATTACAAGATGAACCGGAAACTCCCTTCTTACGGCTTCCCGGACGTTGCGGAGGTGCCCGCCAAGAGTGACATGATTTACCGCAAGCTGATGGGTAACGACCTCTTTGTCCTCAATTCGTCCCTGAGGTATACCGCCGGCACCCTCAGTGCAACGGCGGGCGTCAACCTGTCCCATTATACCGGCGGCCACTGGGGAGACGTCCTTTGGGTGAAAAGCCTGGAAGCTGCCGGGATAAACCTCCAGGACAAGTTCAAGGGCTGGTACGACAATACCGGAATAAAGGCCGATGCAAGCGTGTTCGCCCGTGCCGAATGGAGCCCGGCCGAATGGGTTACGGCTCACGCGGACCTTCAGTACAGGGCCATCAGGTACACCCTTGATGGTGTGGATGACGACTACCTGGACTATGGCGCCAACCCCGCCGACCGCTTCGACTACAGGAGAATTTGGAGGTTTTTCAACCCCCGGCTCGGCGTTACCTTCGAAAAAGGCCCCAGCAGGTGGTTTATTTTGGCCTCCATTGGCCAGAGAGAGCCCGGCAGGGGAGACATCAAGGAGAACGTGAAGGGGCAGATGAGCGCCATAGAACCGGAGAAGATGCTGGACATGGAGCTTGGCTACAGGCTTAGCCTTGAGAAGTTTACGCTCCATGCCAACCTCTATGCCATGGAGTACAAGGACATGCTTCTTGAAACCGGGCGCCTGTCTTCGTCCGGATACGCCATCAAGGAGAACGTCCCCAGGGCATGGAGAAGGGGAGTGGAGCTGCAGGCCGGATGGCAGCCTTCATCGTGGCTTATCCTTGACGGAAACGTCACTCTTTCAATGAACCAGATTGAGAATTATACATCTTATGTTCCCTACGACGACGATTCCGGCCGGATGCACGAGGTTAACTACGGCCGTGTGACCATGCTCATGAGTCCTTCGGCCCTGGGAATGGCCAGGGTGCGCGTAATGCCCTGGAAGGGCGGCGAGCTCCAGGCAAATGCAAAATTCGTGGGCAAGCAGTACCTGGACAATTCAATGCGCGAAGACATGGCCGTGCCCTTCTACTGGACCGCCGGCGCCTCGGTCTCCCACAGCTTCGGCTTCGGCCTTACCCTTAGCGCTTATGTCAACAATATCCTTAACAGGATGTACTACGCGGCCGGTTGGCGCTGGGAAAGCTACAGTGAGGCCGAGGATAAAGTGTACGGAGGAATAGGTGTGTACCCTCAGCCACCGGTAAACTTCATGATAAAGGCAGAGTATGGTTTTTAAAATATTTTATTAATAAAAAAGTAGTTTAAAAAATTTTGCATTTTCAAATAATTGATTTATATTTGCATCAGCAAACGGGTGAAAACTCCTTTGCAGGCAATAAACGCTTCTTCTAACCAACAAATTAACCTTCTAAGGTAAGAATACACTACTAACTAACCAAGAAAAACCTCGCTTCACAGCGAGGTTTTTTCGATTTCTATTTCAGCAGGCCGGGCCGGCGTTCTTTTGTGCGCAGGACTGATTGTTCGTCCTGCCAGGCCTGGATCAGTTTGGGGTTGCCGGAGAGGAGGACGTCCGGGACCTTCCAGCCGTTGAATTCGGCGGGCCGGGTGTACACGGGAGGGGATACAAGGCCGTCCTGGAAGGAGTCGGAGAGGGCCGAAGTTTCATCTGTGAGAACGCCAGGAATGAGGCGGATGATGGAATCGGCCAGAAGGGCTGCGGGGATTTCTCCGCCGCTCACCACAAAATCCCCCACGGAGATTTCACGGGTGATGAGGTGCTCGCGGATGCGCTCATCTATGCCCTTGTAGTGGCCGCAGAGGATGATTATGTTCTCCTTGAGGGAGAGCTCGTTGGCTATGCCCTGGGTGAGGATTTCGCCGTCCGGGGCCATGTATATGACTTCGTCGTAGTGGCGCTCCGCCTTGAGGTCTGCGATGCAGTTGAACACCGGCTCCACCATCATCACCATTCCGGCGTCTCCGCCATATGAGTAGTCGTCAACGGTCTGGCGGCTGCCAAGGCCGTATTTGCGGAGGTCGTGGATGTGGATTTCGGCCAGTCCCTTTCTCACTGCGCGCCCCGGGATGGAGTAACTCAGGGGGCTGTCAAGGAGTTCCGGCACAACCGATATAATGTCTATTCTAAGCATGCGGGTAGTGTTTACTGTGCAAAGATAGTTAGTTTCTTCGGAAAAATTCTTATATTTGTGAGTTAGACTTAATGTTAAATTTTCAAAAAGCTAAACTTTACAATGAGTGAAGAAATTAAGCCTGTGGAACTCCAGGAACAGGAAACCGCAGATGTAGTTGCAGAAGTAACCGTAAATTACTCTGAAAAAACCCTTGCAGAGCTCTCTGAGCTTATGCAGAGCCTCACGGAAAGCGAAGACCGCATGAAGCGTTACAAAGAGGCGGAGGCCATTAAATCGGCCTTCTACAAGAGGCTTTCCAAAGAAAAAGCCGAAGCCGGGGAAGACACTCCGGTAGAGGAACCGGACGAATCGACAGTTGCAGAGGAAGAGAGCACCGTCCCCATGCAAAGCGGCCCCGTAAGCCCCTTCGCAGCCATTGAGGCGGGCTTCAAGTCCCTGTATGTACAGTATAAGAAAGAGCGCGCCGAATACAACCGTGAGCAGGATGCCGCCCGCGAGGAAAACCTCAAGGTGAAGCAGGGCATCATAGAGGAGCTCAAGGCCCTTGTGGAAGAGCCCTCAGACATGAAGGACGCCTTCCCCAAGTTCCGCGACATCCAGAACCGCTGGCGCGAAACCGGACCCGTCCCTCAGCAGAGCTTCCGTGACGTCAACGACACCTACCAGCTCTTTGTTACTAAGTTCTATGACCTTGTAGACATCAACCGTGAGCTCCGTGACCTTGACTTCAAGAAAAACCTGGAAGCCAAAACCGCTCTCTGCGAGCGCGCAGAGGCCCTTTCGCAGGACGAAGATGTTGTCGAGGCCTTCAAGGAACTCCAGAAACTCCACGAGCAGTGGAAGGACCTCGGCCCCGTTGCCAAGGAGTACCGCGACGAAATCTGGGAGCGTTTCCGCGCCGCCACAACCGTCATCAACAAGCTCTATCAGGGGCACTTTGAGCAGATAAAGGCCCGCCAGGAGGAAAACCTCAAGGCAAAGCAGGCCCTCTGTGAGAAAGTGGAGGAAATCGCCTCCCGCGAAATCACTTCCTCCACCCAGTGGAACAACCTTAGCAAGGAAATCGAGTCCATCCAGGCCGATTGGCGCAAAATCGGCTATGCTACACGCAAGGAAAACCAGAAGGTCTACGACCGCTTCCGTGCCGCCTGCGACTCCTTCTTCGAGCGCAAGAGGGCATCTTTCGCAGAGTTCAAGGACGCCATGAACGAGAACCTTGAAAAGAAGATGGCTATCATTGAAGAGGCCGAATCCCTTGCCTCCAGCACAGACTGGAAGGCTACTTCGGACCGCCTCATCGAGCTTCAGAAGCAGTGGAAGGAAATCGGCGCAGTGCCCCGCAAGAAGAGCGAGCAGCTCTGGAAGCGTTTCCGCACCGCCTGCGACTCCTTCTTCGAGGCCCGAGAGGCTGCCCGCAAGGAAGCCCACGCAAGAAGGGAAGCCCAGCCACGCGGAGCAGACCGCCGTCGTCCTCAGGCCAGCCCCAAGGACCGTCTCAAGGAGCAGTATGCCGCCCTCCAGCAGGAAATCCAGACCTATGAGAACAATATCGGCTTCTTCGGCCTGTCTAAGGGCGCAGAGAAACTGAAAGCCCAGATGCAGGAGAGGATAGATGCCGCCAAGGCAAAGCTTGAGGATCTGAAAGCCCAGATCCGCGCAAAGGAGCAGGAAGAATCAGTGGAGGAGTAGGAGAGAGCGCGTATGGACAAGAATTCAATCATAGGATTTGTACTTATAGCCCTCATCATGATGGGCTTCTTCGGGTATCAGAGCGTTCAGGATAGAAAGCAGCAGGCGTATCAGGCCCAGCTGGATTCAATTGCGGCCGCGGAGACTTACGCCCAGTGGCAACTTGACAGCGCCTGGAAGGCCGAACACCCAGAGGAAGCTGCGGCAGCAGAAGCCGCCGCCCAGCAGCCCGCAGCTGTCACCGCAGTGGCCGGCACCCCTCAGGCCCCCGCTTACTCAGACTCCCTCCTCAATGCAGCCGCTCACTCGGAGGCTTCCTTCGTAACCCTTGAGAATGAGAAGCTTAAAGTGGTCTTCTCCACTAAGGGTGCCCAGCCATACTCCGTTATGGTAAAGGATTACCTCACCTACAGCAAGGATCCCGTTTACCTTCTTCAGGAAGGGAAGTCGGATCTTGGCTACATTGTTTACGCTCCCACCGCGGTGGATACCCGCAAGTTCAACTTTGAGGTGTCGGAGGTAACCGACAGCTCGGTTGTAATGCGTCTTCCTTTCTCCGGAGGCGGTTTCATCGAGCAGAAGTATACCCTCAAGAAGGATTCGTACTCCGTGGACCAGGCAATGTCCCTGGTTGGCATGGGGCACCTCATTCCCCGCAACGTTACGGGAATAGATGTAGACTTCAGCGCCACCCTTCCCCGCATGGAGAAAGGCTACAAGAACGAAACCCAGTACTCCCGCCTCAACTATTATTTCCCGGACGACAATAAGCCGGCCAATATCGGCAATGGCCGAAAGGGAGAGAAGCGCTTCAACAACAACATAGAGTGGTTCGCCTTCCAGCAGCAGTTCTTCAGCGCCATCATGAGGGCTCCCGGCAATTTCAGTTACGGAGAGTTCAAGATTGACTTTGTGCCCAAGGATTCTGAGTCCAACGACCTCATGAACTGCAGCGCAAAGCTCAGAACGGACATTACGCCTTCTGAGAAGATAGAGATCCCCTTCGAGTTCTATTTCGGCCCCAACGACTACAAGGGCCTGAAGGCATACGGACACGCCTATGAGAAGGTGATTCCCCTGGGCGGTAAGATCATAGGCTACTTCACCAAGTGGGTTATCATTCCTCTTTTCGACTGGCTGCACAAGGGCATTTCCAACTTCGGTATCATCATCCTCCTGATGACCATCTTCATCAAGATCGTGGTGCTGCCGTTTGCTTACAAGAGCTACTCTTCAAGTGCCAAGATGCAGGCCCTGAAGCCCTACATGGACAAGATCAACGCCAAGTATCCCAAGCAGGAGGATGCAATGAAAAAGCAGCAGGAAACCATGGACCTTTACAAGAAGGCCGGAGTATCTCCTATGGGAGGTTGCCTTCCTATGCTGCTTCAGATGCCTATCCTGTGGACCATGTTCCGCTTCTTCCCGGCATCCATCGAGCTCCGTCAGCAGCCTTTCCTGTGGGCCCAGGACCTCAGCGCCTACGACGACATCATCCACTGGAGCC
>JAFVDC010000110.1 GCA_017478685.1 Bacteroidales bacterium
CTCGAGGAAGACATCACAAACCAGGCCGGTAAAACCGGTGAGAAGCACGTCCTTGCTTTCTACGGCGCCCTTGAGGCTCCTTTCGTAAGCGAGTACGTACACTTCAATGGCAAGCTTGGCGCCATTGTGGCTTTCAACAAGGAAGTTCCCCAGGAGATTGCCCGCGGTATCGCCATGCAGGTCGCTTCCATGAACCCTGTAGCCGTAGACGCCGAGTCTGTTCCCGCAGAGGTCATTGAGAGCGAGCGCACAGTTGCCATCCAGAAGACCAAGGACGAGCAAGTACAGAAGGCAGTTGACAACGCCCTCAAGAAGGCCGGCATCAACCCCGCCCACGTAGACAGCGAAGACCACATCGAGTCCAACACCGCTAAGGGTTGGCTCACTGCAGAGCAGGCACAGCAGGCCCGCGAAATCATTGCCAAGGTTGGCGCAGAGACCCTTGAGTCCCTCTCCAAGAAAGAGCAGATGATCAACGGTATTGTAAACGGCCGTATCCAGAAGTTCCTTAAGGAGAACACCCTTATGAACCAGGAATACCAGCTCTCCGACGACAAAGCCACCGTCGCTGCCGCCCTCAAGGCTGCCGACGCAGATGCAAAGGTCCTTTCCTTCAAGCGCTTCTCACTTTCGGACTAAGGCCTTAATCCGAAACAAATCGAAACAAAAAACGACATCCAAAAGGGTGTCGTTTTTTCGTTTACTTTGCAATCGAAACAAATTTTTATATATTTGTGTTTGACTTACTAAACCACCGAACACCTTAACATCTTAATAACCAAAAAATTTAACAAATGAAAAGAGTTCTTAAAGCATTTGCCTTTGCAGCTGCAATAGTGGTTGCATTGGTATCCTGTAAGAAGGAAGACCAGCCCAAAGAGGTTGCCCTTACAGGCATTGAACTGAACGCAACAACCCAGACTCTTCAGGTTGGCCAGGAGTTCCAGCTCACGGTCACCTACAAGCCTGAGAATGCTACCAGCAAGCCCGCTGCAACTTGGGCATCCGATGCTCCCGCAGTGGCTACCGTAGACGGCGGCAAGGTAGTAGCAGTTGCTGCAGGTACGGCCAAGATCACCGCTACGGTGGGCACATTCACGGCCGAGTGCGCAATTACAGTTGCATCTGCGGAAGAAGAAATCCTTCCCGTAGAGGGCAATTCGGCCTGGTCTGTCATTGGCGCCCTTCTTGGTAAATCCTGGGACACCGACTTTGTCTGCGCGGAAGAGAACGGAGCATTCGTCCTCAAGAACGTGAAACTTGCCAAGGGCAACGAGATCAAGTTCCGCAAGGACAAAGCTTGGGACGTCAACCGCGGTATCAACAAGGAAAATGAGGCCGCAGAACTCGCCGCCGGTACTCCTACCAAGGCTATCCAGGGTGGTGGCAACATCATCATTCCCGCAGACGGCATCTATGACCTCTACTATTTCGCTGAGAAAGAGGCTATCGTGTATGTGGCTAAGGACGCAACTCTCCCTGAAATTCCCAATTTCGCTGAAGAGACCCCCACTGATTTCACCAGCCCTGACTGGGCATCTGTTGTTGCTGTCACCGAAGGTAACCACACCTTCAAGTTCACCAAGGACTCCGAGTACGCATACTTCTACACCGAAAGACCCAGAGACGATCGCTTCAATGAGCTTTGGGGAGATGGCAAGGGCTATGTCTACTTTGCATTTGACGTAGACGGAGACGAGACCAATGGCGAAACCCTTAACGACAATGGTCCTTTTGACTACATCGCTTTCATTTACTGCTTCGGCGGCAGCGCTGACGCTCCTGTGATTGGTATCAACGTTGACGGTGGTGTAGCCCCCGGATCATACACCCTTGCCAATGTTATTGCAAAGGGTACCGTAGATGATAACGGCCTCAAACTTGAGTATCGCGTTCCCCTCGCAGACCTCCCTCAGTTCCCTGAAAAGTTTACCGTAACTTCTTGGGGTAACAAGAGCCTGTCAAAGGTTGTCTATCCTTATCCCTATGAGGCTCCCGCCGCCCCTGCAGTAGCTACTTGGACAGAGGCCGAAGCCGCCGGTGCAATCCACTTCTTCCAGCACAGGGCCGGGAGTGGCTGGAATCCTACCATCTATGATAACATGGAAGGTGATGCGGATGCTTTTGATAATCTCACTGTCGCCAATGGCGTCTACACAGTATCATATACAGAAGCTTCCGACGAGCGTTGGCAGAGCCAGTTCTATATGCGTCCCAATCCTGCAAAGGCAACGCTGCCCCTGAAGGCCGGTAAGAATTATCTTGTTTCCTTGACCTTCAAGGCCAATGCAACTTTTGCTGCATTTGCAAAACTCACTCAGTATGGGGATGCTGCTCCTAAGCACGAAGGCGCTACTCTTCAGGAGTGGGCCAATATCCCGCTTGAGGCAGGAGTTGAGAAAACTCTAGCTTATGTTATCGAAGGCGTAGATTGCGGCAATGTCAACTTTACTCTTGACTTCGGCACACACCCTGAGAATACTACGGTTGAGATTTCCAATGTGAAAGTTGAAGAAACAGACCAGCCCGTCGGCCCCATTGGTGATGAGCCTGGTGTCATAGATCTCGACTGGGACTACACTCCCAGCGCAGAGTATCTGGCCGAAAGCAATCTCTGGAAGGCCGTGGATGGCAGCAAGGTTGGATTCTTCTACCATTACCCCGCCGCTGGTTTTGAAGCTGTAACTTCCGATTCTTATGAACGTCTCACTTTCAAGGAGTCTACATATGTTCTGGATATGGCTAAGGCAACCGGCAGTACCTGGGAAAATCAGCTGTTCATCTATCCTAAGGAAGGAAGTTTCATCGCCCTTGATCCTGCCAAGACATATAAGGTAAAGATCACTGTATGCAGCAATGCCGACTACTACGGCCCGTTCATTAAACTCAGTACATACAATCCGGATTCAGCAAATCACGAAGGTGCAGAAATGTGGGCACTGACAGGTTGGCCGGAACTTATTAATTTCAAAGCCGGAGAACCTATTGTAAAGGAAACAGAGCTCACTGGCAAGGAAGCTCAGAATATTATCTGGATAATGGGTCTTGGTGGCAATCCTGCCAATGCAAAGATTTACATCAAGGACATCATTGTTGAGGAAGTTAAAGAGCAGGTAACCCTCACAGACCTTAGCACAATCAACGCGTTAGCCGCTAATGCAGACTTCGAGCTCAATGCTATTGTTGCAGCATCTATCAAGATATCAGACTCTAATTCTGCCGCTATCGTCACTGATGGAACAAACTGCTTCTACCTGTTCTTCAACCCCGCTTCCAACAATACTTATAAAGTTGGCGACCTGGTCAATGCAAAGGGTACTATCAGTGTCTACAATCACCTTATCGAGTCTGCAAAGAATCCCACCGTCACTGTTCTTGAAGAGGGCGTAGCAGTTCCCGAAATAGCACCTAAGGAGATAACTTCATTTGACACATTCCTCAGCACCAATCAGCCCACGGGCCTATATACTGCTACCGGAAAGTATGTTATTGATAACTCCTACACAAATCTTGTTATTGATGGCTCTACCGCAAAGGGAAGTCTCTCCGATAATATTGATGAAAAGTGGGCTGGTAAGACTGTTAAGGTAACGGGCTGGTTTACCGGCGCCAACAAGAGCGGTAATATCTGCTATTTAAGAGTTACTGAGATTGAAGAGGTTGCCGCCGCAGGCATCAAGATTGATGGAGACCTTTCTGACTGGGCAGACATTTCAGAACTTGCCAGCACCGGTACCAGTAGAATCCGTTCCTGGAAATTCAGCAGCGACGATGACAACCTCTACTTCTACCTTGTAGTCAGAAAGAACAGGATGAGAACAGAGTATCCTGTATCAATCGCCATCGACGTAGATGAAAGCGGCTCTTTGTCTGCCGACAACCTTTCTGGAGCAGAATTTCTGGCAGTCTTCCAGCCCTTCACCAATCCTAGCAGCGGCACACCAACTTGTGTTAATGGTGTAATCAGCTCTGCCAAGATCAATGGAGAAGATGCTACTGTTTCCATCAAGGCATATGGCGTAGACCCCGATGCTTCCGCAACTGGCGATTCTGCAGACTACTATCTTGAAGTCAGCATTCCCAGAAACACATTCACTGGTTTCCCTGCAAAGGGTACGGAAGCAAAGATCGGCATAGGTTACGAGTGGTATAAGACTGATTATCAGGCAGTGACCCTGTAATCCTTCCATGATTCAGTACAAAAACAGAGGGTGACCGTTTGGGTCACCCTCTCGTTTTATTTTTAGAGAAATCTCTTACTCAACCTTGGTGAGGGGGAATTTGCCGTCGGAACCAGCTTCAGCGCCAATGGCAAGTATGATAAAGATATCGTAGAGATAGAGTTCTCAATCCCTCGTGCCGACCTCCCCGAAATTCCGGCATCTGAAATTACTGTCTATTCTTGGGAAAACAAGTCTGGAGAGAACATGAAGAACACTCCTCTCAAGATAACCCTTTAAAAGAACTCTTCAATAAAAAAGAGGCTGATCCAAAGTGGTCAGCCTCTTTTTTGATCAAATAAAAAATTATTTGCTGAGAGTAATAGTGTTCTTAAGACGGTCGAAAGTGATAGTGTAGGTGCCATCCTCAGGAACAGAGAGGTTTTTGCCGTTGTGTACAACGTGAAGAGCCTGACCAATAGTAACGGCGAAAGGTTCTACATCACCTTCTGCGCCGCGGTTGACTTCCCATTTTTCATCGAAACGGAGTTTGAACTGATCTGTGGTTTTAAGTTCAACGCCGGAGACAGTGTAGGTGTCACCAGAGGCGGTAAGCTCTACGTCGAAATCCCAGTTGTGACCACCGAAAGCGCCAATGAGAGTCCATTTTCCTGCGGGAGCGGGATCTTCGGCGGGAGTTTCGTCCTGCTTCTGCTCTTCTTTCTGTTCTTCCTGTTTCTGGTCCTGAGCGGGCTTCTGGCAAGCTACTGCAACTGCTGCAGCGGCAAATGCTACAAGTGCGAATTTGAAAACTTTTTTCATTTTCTTAATTAAAATAATTGGTTAATGGTTTAAATTCAGGTTTGGTTTAAGTAACGGACCGCAAATATAGTAAAAAAGGTTTTTCGGTGTGTTTCTAATATACAGTTTTTACCGGTTTTTTGGATGGAATGAGCGTAAAGCTGTATGAATAGCTCTCTGTGCTCCACAGGGTGTAGGCTGGTTCAGGGCGTGCGCCCCAGCTGTCGTAGCCTCCGATTCCGCTCATCTTGTAGTCTACTGAAACCTCCGTGAAATCGCGGAAAGGAACGTCCGTGACATGGGTCTGGCTCTTGGTGATGCCGCCGTCAAGGTCTTCAATGGTCTGCCTCAGGGCGTTGAACTCAAAGAGTCCCTGGACGGTGAGGCCGCCTATGCTGAGCCAGTTCACGTCTGTGTGGTGACCGCATTCCTGGGGCCTTACATAAGGATAGTACTCCTTTGAAGCGGCGCTATTGTAGATACTCTTGAAGGTGCATGAACTCCTGTCCCAGTAATTCTCCAGAGGGCCCCGGCCGAAGTATTTGAACTCGTCATCGGCCACACGGAAGCGGATGCCAAGGCGGGGGATCTCAACGCCTTTGAGGGCAGGTTGGGCCTTTGTTTCAACCTCTATCTTGAGGACGCCGTCCGGGAACACTGTCCATACTTCCTTGCCCCTTACGCCTTCACCTTCAACCGTGATACGCACGGTGCCTTCGGCTTCTTCGGCCGAAACGGAAACGGGCTTCCAGGCTTCCTTGTACGTGGCGGTTCTCTGAGGGGCCAGGTTGCCGTAATCGTTGTCTATGGGGGCGCGCCAGAAGTTCGGCCTGATGCCGAATTCTGGGTCAATCATGTCCTTGCCCTTTACCTTCCAGCTCTTTACCACGCCCTCTTCCTTGTCAAAGACAAGTTCCACCTTCTGGCCGCGCACCACAATGCGGGTGTCACCGTCCGTGAAGTCCACGTGGCGGTTTACAATGGCTTTTTTAGGGGCCGAAGTATCCTTGATGAAGATTTCGTCGCAGGCGCCTTCCGTGGTGAAGAAGATGCGGTACTGTCCGGGCTTTTTCATGCGGGGAAGACGAACCTTGAATTCCTGGTATTCCTGAGGGGCCACATTCAGTTTCACCTTGCCCCTTGCAAGGAAGATTTTCTTGCCGTCGCGCTCTACCCACCACTTTATCTTCTGGCCGCTGAGCTTTGTGAAGTAGAAGCGGTTGAACACCTGGAACACGCCCTTTTCAAGGTCCTTGGCGCTTACGGAGATGTTCTGGTACTGGTGCTTTACCTCATAGAAGGCGGGATGGGGATCGCGGTCCGGGCCCACGATGCCGTTGCAGCAGAAGTTGCCGTCGGACGGGGGATTCACGCCGTAGTCTCCGCCATAAGTCCAGCCGCGCTCCTTGTCATAGAGGCCCTGGTCCACCCAGTCCCAGATAAAGCCGCCCTGGAGGTGGACATGGGCATAGAACTGGTCCCACATGAGGTCCAGGGAGCCGTTGGAGTTGCCCATTGCGTGGGTGTATTCGCAGAGCGCTATGGGACGTTCTCCGTAGGTTTCGCCCATCTTCTTGAGCCACCTGGTGTCCGGGTACATGGGGTTGATGAAGTCCGTGTTGTGCTGGAATTCGGCCCTCTCATATACTACAGGCCTGTTCTGGCCGTCCTTTTCAAGGGCCTTTAGGATCTTGTAGGTCTCGTAGAAGTTGACGCCGTTTCCGGCTTCGTTGCCAAGGGAGAGGATGGTTACGCAGGGGTAGTTGGCCGTACGCCTGTACATGTTGAGGGTGCGGTCTATGTGCTTTGTCATCCATTCCGGCTTGTTGCCGAGGGTCTGGCTCAAGTCATAGCCCATTCCGTGGCTTTCTATGTTGGCTTCGTCGTAGACATAGAAACCAAGGGAGTCGCAGAGCTCGTAGAACTCGCGGGGCTGGGGATAATGGCAGGTGCGGATGGAGTTGATGTTGGCCTCCTTCATGAGGAGAAGGTCTTCAAGGATGTTCTGCTTTGTGGTGTAGTGGCCGGTGTAGGGGTTGTGCTCGTGCATGTTCACGCCCTTGAACTTTACCGGCTGGCCGTTTACAAGGAAGGCGTGGACCATCCTGCCGTCGGTGTCGGGGACCTCCTTTATTTCCAGCCTCCTGAAGCCCACGTGGAAGCGGGTGTATTCTCCGTTCACCCTTAGGAGAAGGGTGTAGAGTTCCGGGGTTTCGGCCGTCCATTTGCGTACGGCGGGAATGGTGTCCGTGACGGTTGCCATGGAGCCGCTGAACTCGAAGACGGCGTCGGCAACGGCCTTGCCGTCCTTGTCAAGAAGCTCGTAGAACACCTCTACAGGGGTGCTTGAGCGCATCTTGAGCTTGAAAATGCCGGTTTCAAGGTCTTCGGCCAGGGTGGAAATCACGCTGAAGTCGAAGCCCGTGTGGGATTTCTCGCTGGAGAGGTAAACGTCGCGCTCTATGCCGCTGATGCGCCAGAAGTCCTGGTCCTCAAGGTAAGAGGCGGCGGTGTAGCGGTAAATCTTGAGTTTGAGGTCATTCTCCCCGGGCTTCAGGTACTTGGTGATATTGTAGCGGTGAAGGCTCTTGGAGTCCTCTCCGTAGCCCACTTCCTGTCCGTTCACATACACGTATGTGCCGCTTTTTGTGGCGCAGAGGTTTAGGAATACCTCGCGGCCGTTCCAGCTCTCGGGCACCGTGAAAGTGCGGTGATACACCCCGGCGGGGAAAGCCTCCGGCAGCTGCGGGGGCTGGGGATTCACCGGGCAGAAGTCGTAGGGGATATTGGTGTAGATTGCAGTGCCGAAGCCCTGGATTTCCCAGTTTCCGGGAACCTTTATCTTGTCCCAGCTCTGGGGCTCCATAGTGAGATTATGGTAGTCTTCAAAGTACTTGAAGTCCCATGTTCCGTTAAGGTCCACATAGTTTTCGCTTTGGCGGAAACCTTTCCGGAGTGCGTCTTCACGGTTTGCATAATAGATTACTTCGGTGCGCTTTGTCTCTGCGTTTACGGAAGTTGCCTGCATGTCCTGCCAAAGGGGAAGGACCGCGGCGGCTAAAAGTAGTAAATTCATAGTGTGCTTTGTGCGGTTAATATCACACAAAGATAACTATAATTTTTGTACTACAGAACCCGCTTTGCCCTAAAGGTAAGGTAAACAGAACGGATGGCAAGGTGCATGAAGTACGCCGCCATGAGAATGTGAATGGCCAGAGGCCCTTCCGGGGCGCGGCCTTGAATCAGGGTGACAATCCCGGCGCAGCCAAACCACACGGCAAAGAACCCCACTGCGCAGAGCAGCGTGCTGTTTCTCATTGCCGAAGTGGCCGTGGCGCCAGTATAAATGCCGTCCCAGATGAACGCCGGAACGCCGATGAGCGGCATCAGGAGCAGCCAGGGAATGAATTCCCGGCCGGCGTCAACCACCGTGACGTCCGAGGTAAGCAGCCGGAATGCCGGCACGCCTCCAAGCCCGTATAGCAGCATGAACGCTCCGGCAAGGCCCCACCCCCACGCAAAGCAGCCTTTCACGGCGGCGCGAACTCCGTCATGGTCATCGGCCCCTATGAACCGTCCCGTGAGGGCCTCTCCGGCGTATGCAAAGCCGTCGGTGAAATAGCTGAACACCAGCAGCAACTTCATTATTATGGAGCTCACCGCCAGCATTGTATCTCCGTACCTGGCCGAAATCACCGTAAACCCAATGTACACGGCAATCATCCCCACCGACCGCAGCACCAGGTCCCGGTTCATACGGAAAAACGACGGCGCCTGGACCTGGTCCACCGCTATTGTGAGGGATTCCCGGTCACCGCCTGGAATGACACTAGGGCCGATGACATCTGTGCCTTGGACCTGGTCCACCGCAGGGGCGGCTGTTAACACTGAATTGGGCGTTTTTGTGTAATCAGATGTACCGGAGGCCCGCTGGTTACACAAAATGTCGCGATTTTGTGTGCGGAGCTGCCCCATGGAGTGGCGGGCTGCAAAAACGGCATAAATGAATCCGCACCACTGTGCAATGAGGGTGCCTGCTGCAACGCCGGCAAAACCCATGGCCGGGAGCCCGCAGAGGCCGAAACCCAGGCCGAAAGACAGCGCAATGTTGAGGCCGTTCACAAGGAGGTCGGCGATCATGGGCTTGACGGTGTCCTGAAGGCCTATGAACCATCCCTTGAAAGCAAACAGTGAAAGGGTTGCGGGCGCCGCCCATATACGTATCTTGAAGTACTGGGAGGCCAGTTCCCGCACTTCCGGGGAGCAGTCAACAAGGAGAAACGCCAGCCACAGCACCGCCCACTGCAGCGCGATTAGCGCCAACCCGGAAACAAATGCGATCCGCAGGGCCCGCAGAAGGATGCTGCGGATGGAAGATGCCCGGTCCGGGCCGGGCATGACGCAACCTGCCTGCAGACGCCCGTAGGCCTGGGCAGTGAGCCCGCCGGTGCCGGAACGAAGGAAAGTGAAGTTCCAGTACAGGAGGTCGAAGAGCATTGTGCCGATGGTTATCCCCCCAATCAGCGCCGCCCCGCCCGTGGGACCGTCAAGGTGCCCCGCCACGGCGATGTCGGCCATTCCAACAAATGGAACGGTGATACCCGCCAGGATGCTGGGGACGGCCAGGGAGAGGATGTCTTTGCTTAGATTCTTCACTTCGTTCAGAATGACAGGAGCTACCTGAACTTCTTGTCTTCTTCCAGCATGCCGAGGTAGGAGTTGTAGCGCTCCGGGGCGATGATGCCTTCGGAGACGGCCTCCTTTACGGCGCAGCCGGGCTCGTGGGTGTGCGTGCAGGGAGTGAACCGACAGCCGGCCGCGGCGCGAAGCATTTCTGGGAAGTACCGGGCAATTTCGTCGTGCTCCAAATCCACCAGGCCGAAGCCCCTTAGCCCCGGAGAATCAATCACATAGCCTCCGGAAGAAAGCGGATACATCTCGTACAGCGAAGTTGTGTGCTTCCCCTGCAGGTGAACGGCCGAAATGTCCCCGACCTTTGGATCCAGCGAAGGGTCCAGGGCCTTGATGAGAGACGATTTTCCCACGCCGGACTCTCCGGAGAAAAGGTTCACCTTGCCGCGGCATGCCTCCCGAAGCTCGTCAATCCCTTCACCGGTTTCCACGGATGTCTCCAAAACCGGATATCCGGCCCGCTCATAGATGCTGCGGAAGGCCTCTATGGCCTCCGGGGCCTCTGCGCGGTACATGTCGGTTTTGGAAAGCACTATGGTGGCGGGAATGCCGTACACCTCACATGTTACCAACACCCTGTCCAGGAACGGCAGTTTGACCTCCGGAAAATACAGGGACACAACAAGATACGCCATGTCAAGGTTGGCCGCAATTATGTGCGCCTGCCTGGAAAGGTTTGTTGAGCGCC
>JAFVDC010000111.1 GCA_017478685.1 Bacteroidales bacterium
CTCCGCTACTCCGGAGATGTTGTGAAAGCCCTTGCCGCCGGGGCGTCCTGTGTCATGTGCGGCAGCATGTTTGCCGGCACCGACGAAGCCCCCGGAGACGTGGTTGAGGTGGATGGCGTAAAGATGAAAGGCTACCGCGGAATGGGCTCCATAGACGCCATGCAGGCCGGAAGCGCAGACCGCTACTTCCAGAAAGGCGCAAAGAAACTGGTCCCCGAAGGCGTAGTCGCCCGCGTCCCGTACAAGGGCTCCGTGGAGGATGTCATCTTCCAGCTGGAGGGCGGCCTTCGCAGCGGAATGGGCTACTGCGGCGCAAAAGACCTTGACGCCCTGCACAAGGCCCAATTTGTGAAAATCTCTCCTGCCACCGTGAAGGAAAACCACCCCCACGATGTCTCCATTGCCAAGAAAGCACCAAATTATTAGCGCATCACTCCCACTCTATGGTAGAAGGGGGTTTGGAGGATATGTCGTAGACTACGCGGTTCACGCCGCGCACCTTCCGGATAATCTCGTTGGAAACGTCCCGCAGGAAATCGTACGGGAAGGGGAACCAGTCGGCCGTCATTGCGTCCGTAGAAACCACGGCGCGAAGGGCAACAGGGTTCTCATAAGTGCGCTCGTCCCCCATCACGCCAACGCTTTTTACCGGTAGCAGGATAACGCCAGCCTGCCAGATGGCGTCGTACAGGTTTGTGGCCATTTCACGTGGGTCTGAGGCCGATGGAAAGCCCATACCGGCGCAGTCGTAACCCCGGAGCCCGCGAATGAAGATGTCATCGGCCTCCCTAAGGACAGCCAGTTTTTCTTCCGTGACTTCGCCTATAATGCGAATTGCCAGCGACGGGCCGGGGAAGGGGTGACGGCTCACCAACTCTTCCTTGATGCCAAGGGCGCGGCCAACGCGACGTACCTCGTCCTTGAACAGCATCCTGAGGGGTTCCACAACCTTGAGGTTCATCCGTTCCGGCAGGCCGCCAACGTTGTGATGACTCTTTATCTTGGAGGCAATTCCAGGGATTCCGGCCGATTCAATCACGTCCGGATAAATGGTTCCCTGGGCCAGCCAGCGTGCGCCGTCAATCTGTCTGGCGTATTTATCGAAGGTCTCCACAAACAGTCGGCCGATGGCCTTGCGCTTGGCTTCCGGCTCCGTTACGTCCTTGAGGGCCGCCAGAAAATCCGCGGCGGCATCGGCCCCTATCACATTGAGGCCCATGTCTTTATATGAGGCAAGGACGTCCTTGAACTCGTTTTTGCGAAGAAGGCCGTTGTTGACAAAGATGCAGGTGAGTCGGCTGCCGATGGCTTTATTCAGCAGTACGGCCGCAACCGTGGAATCCACACCGCCGCTGAGGCCAAGAATCACTTTATCCTGGCCGATGATGGCCTTGAGTTCCGCCACCGTTGTCTCTATAAATGAATCCGGAGTCCAGTCTCCCTTGCAACCGCAGATATTCAGCGCAAAATTAGCCAGTATTTTGGCGCCTTCCGTGGTGTGGTACACCTCAGGATGGAACTGGACGGCATATGTGGTCTCATCCTTGAACTGATATGCAGCGTTTTCAACATCGGCTGTGGAGGCGATGACTTCCGCTCCTTCCGGCAATTTGGAAATGGTGTCTCCGTGGGACATCCACACTTGCGTTTTCGGGCTTATGTCCTTCAGAAGAGGCGAATCGGCCACCTTCCGGAGGATGGCCCTGCCGTATTCACGGGTATTGGAAGCCTCTACCTTTCCCCCGCGGGTATGAGCCAGATACTGCGCCCCGTAGCATATTCCCAGCACGGGAATCTTGCCTGTTGTGATCTCCGCCTTGGGCGCGTTTGCATCCCTCACTGAACATGGGCTGCCGGAAAGGATGATGCCTTTCACGGAATCATCCAGCGCCGGGACCTTATTATAGGGGTATATTTCGCAGAAAACATTCAGTTCCCTCAGGCGACGGCCTATCAGTTGCGTCACCTGGGAGCCAAAATCCAGTATGATGATTTTATCCATAGCCCAGAAATATGCTGCAAGTTACAAATTCTTTGGCAAAAAAGAATGCAAAACAATGTGGGATACAAATGTTGTGGTTTTTTAGGTGATAAAACAATAATTATTTATATTTGCAATATGATTGAAGGGAAGTTCACATCTCTTGAGATTTGCACCGGAGCGGGAGGTCAGGCTTTGGGGCTGGAACAGGCAGGTTTTCACCACGTGGCCCTGGTTGAACTAGAGTCTGACTATTGTAAATGTCTGAAAATAAACAGACCGGAGTGGAATGTCATTTGTCAGGATGTTCACGAGTTTTCCGGATTCCCTTTTAAAGATACTATAGATTTACTGGCCGGCGGCGTCCCATGTCCGCCGTTTAGTGTTGCCGGCAAACAACTGGGTCAGGATGATGAGAGAGATTTATTCCCTGAAATGTTGAGACTGGTCAAAGAAATCCAACCCCGGGCTGTTCTAATAGAGAATGTTAAAGGTTTTCTGGAGCCCAAATTTGACAGTTACCGCACATCCATTATATATGCTTTGATGAGAGCCGGTTACCGGCCTCATATTAAACTTTTGAATGCCTCAGACTATGGCGTCCCACAGCTCAGGCCACGGGCTGTCATAGTGGCTATCCGTCGCGATATTCCGGATTCGTTTGATTTCCCCAATCCTTACATTGGTTCTGGTCCTACCGTGGGTAGTACACTCTTGGATCTTATGGCAGAAAATGGTTGGAGGGGGGCCGCAGAGTGGGCCCAATCGGCCAATAAAATCGCTCCAACACTTGTTGGGGGAAGTAAAAAACACGGCGGTCCGGATTTGGGGCCAACAAGGGCGAGGTTGGCTTGGGCAGAATTAGGTGTTGATGGGCGCAGTGTGGCAGATTATGCTCCAGACTCTTCTTTCGAAGGTATGCCTAAACTTACTCCAAGAATGATGGCCAGATTGCAGGGCTTTCCTGATGACTGGTATTTTGGGGATAAGAAGACAGTGGCTTGCAGAATGATTGGGAATGCATTCCCTCCTCCGGTGGCAAAAGCGGTTGGTGAAGAGATTTATAAAGCACTATATTATGGAATCACTGATGTTAACAGCAAGAAACAGGTATCACAAGTTTTTGCTTGAGGAGGGGGTATTGTCTATTGATTCCGATGGAGTCCCCAGTAATGCCGACAAATCCAGTAGACTATCTGTAAAGATTGCCCGCAGTGTAGCCGAGCAATTGGAGGCTCAAGTACAGACAAAAGCGGTCGGTCAAACTTCGGGGGCTAAATTTGAGGCAATCAATATGCGGTTTTTGGAAGAAACATTTCCAAAACTTCAGCATCTTCGCCCCGGGAAATGACACGTTGTTAAATTGGGAAATCGTAACGCGCTCAAGACAAGTAGTTTCTCCCAATATGAACACTTGGAATACTTATCGTCTTTGACACATAATAATCCCAAACTTGCGGCAAGTTTGGGGAATGATTATATTGTGGCGCCCGATGTGGTGATTTACAGGGATCCGGAGCCGGAAGAAGAAATCAACGCAGGAAATCTTTATATCGATGATGTTACGGCGCTTCGGTCAGATCTCAGGGCATCCTATACCGGTCTGCCAATACTTCACGCATCAATATCCGCCAAGTGGACTATAAGAAGTGACCGTGCTCAAAACAGTCGTACAGAGGCTCTGGGGCTAATTAGGAATAGGAAAGGACGCTTGCCTCATATTGTTGTTGTAACAGGAGAGCCCCTTCCTTCCCGTCTGGCATCCATCGCTTTGGGGACCGGAGACATTGATTGCGTCTATCATTTTGCACTACAGGAACTAATTAACGCTGTTGAATCTATTGACGCGGAAGAGGACGCAAAGGAGATGCTCAAGATTCTGGTTGAGGGTAAACGTCTGAAGGATATTTCTGATTTGCCGCTGGATTTATCCGTGTAAAGATTAAGGGCGTGTTAGCTTTGCGAATCCTTCTCCAGCGCAGCTTTAACCAGTGCTACAAACAGTGGATGCGGGTTCTCCGGAGTGCTCTTGTATTCCGGATGGAACTGTACGCCGATGAAGAAGGGATGATTAGGGAGTTCCACCACTTCCACAAGGCCGGTGGAGGGGTTTGTGCCTGAAGCCACAAGACCGGCGGCGGCAAAATCGGCCGCATATTTTCCGTTGAACTCATAGCGGTGGCGGTGACGCTCGTGGATAAGTTCTGAGCCGTATATCTTGGCCGCCAGTGAACCCGGTGTGAGTTTGCACTCATAGGCGCCAAGACGCATTGTGCCGCCTTTCAGCGTGGTCTTTTTCTGTTCCTCCATAAGGTCTATCACCGGATGGGTGGTCTTGGGGTTGAGTTCCGTTGAGGATGCATCGGCCCAGCCAATAACGTTACGGGCGTATTCCGCCACGCACATCTGCATTCCAAGGCAAATTCCAAGGAAAGGGATGCCGTTTTCGCGGACGTACTTAATAGCGTGGATCTTTCCTTCCAGGCCGCGCTCGCCAAAGCCCGGGGCAACAAGGATGCCGTTCATTCCGGAGAGCTTGTCGGCTACATTATCGGCCGTTATGTCGTCGCTCAGAAATAGATGCACTTTCACCTTGCAGCGGCAGGCGGCGCCGGCGTGCACAAAGGCTTCCTGAATGGACTTATAGGCGTCCTGAAGGGCAACGTACTTACCCACAAGGCCGATATTTACCTCCTGGAACGGATTCTGGAGATTCTCCAGGAAATCCTTCCATCGGCCCAGGTCCGGCTGGTTGAAATTCTCTATTCCAAGTTGGCGCACCACAAGGTCATCCAGATGCTCCGCGTGCATGTTCAGCGGCACCTGGTAGATGCTCCAGGCGTCCTGGCTCTCTATCACGTGACCGGGCTTGACATTGCAGAAAAGGGCAATCTTGCGCCTTAGTTCCGGCCCCAGGGGATGCTCCGTTCGGCATACAATCACATCCGGCATCACTCCTGCGTGCTGGAGTTGCTGGACGGAGTGCTGAGTGGGCTTTGTCTTGATTTCCTTTGCGGCGCTCAGGTACGGCACCAGAGTCAGATGGATGCACATGCAGTCGCCTTCCGGAAGTTCCCACTGCAACTGGCGCATGGCCTCAATGAAGGGGAGGCTTTCCATATCGCCAACCGTGCCGCCAACCTCGGTGATAATTACATCATACTTGCCGGTCTGGCCAAGCAGGAGCATCCGGCGCTTGATTTCATCCGTGATATGGGGCACAATCTGGACGGTCTTTCCAAGGTATGCGCCCTCGCGTTCATGCGTAATGACGGTATAGTAAACGCGCCCGGTGGTGACGTTGTTGGCCTGGGAGGTGGGAACGCCCAGGAAACGCTCGTAATGGCCCAGGTCAAGGTCGGTTTCGGCCCCGTCGTCGGTTACGTAGCATTCCCCGTGTTCGTAGGGATTGAGAGTTCCCGGATCTATATTGATGTACGGGTCAAATTTCTGGATTGTGACTCGAAGCCCGCGGGCCTGCAGAAGCTTTGCAAGCGAGGCCGCAATTATTCCTTTTCCCAGGGAGGACACAACGCCTCCGGTGATAAATACGTATTTTGCGTTCATAACTAACTGATAAAAAGCAGTTCCCTGTATTTGGGCAGGGGCCAAATGGCATTATCGGTAATTTCTTCAAGGGCGTCAATGCTTTCCCTCAGGCACATAAGGGCCGATGCGGCTTTCTCCGCTGCAATGGCCTTGGGATAGGCCTCTTCCAGGGCTTCGGCCTTTTCCCTTGCGCGGTCAAGTTCTCCGGCCCGGCTGCGGATGCTGTCTATAATCTCAGAGCATTCTTTTATTAGGCCGATTTGCGTTGCGCCCATCACCATGTACTCTCCAGGGAAGTTCAGGCGCATAAGGTCCAGGTTCTCAAGCAGTTTGCGCTGATATGCGAGGCCTGCGGGTAGGACGTGGTTGAGGGCCATACGCGCGGCCATACGGGCTTCTATAAGCACTTTGGTGGAGTAGGTCTGCCACCTGACGTCGGCCCTGGCTTCAAGCTCTCTAAGACTGCAGATGGCCTGGCCGGTGAAAAGCTCCACGGCCTCGGCCGATGTAAACTTGCAGAACATCTTGGGAACGCTGGATTCCGTGTCAAGACCGCGACGGGCGGCTTCGGCCTTCCATTCCTCCGAATAGCCGTTGCCCTCAAAGCAGATTGTGTCAAGAATCGATGCGATTAGCGGCTTCAGGCAGTCCATTACGGCAGTTTCCACGGGTTTTCCGGTGGCCATGGCTTTGTCAACATCGGCCTTGAAGGCCTTGAACTGCTGCGCGACGGCAGCGCTCAGCACAGTGAGGGAGCCGGCGCAGTTGGCGCTTGATCCTACAGCCCTGAATTCAAAACGATTGCCGGTGAAGGCAAATGGTGATGTGCGGTTACGGTCCGTATTGTCCACAAAGATTTCCGGGATTTCCACCAGCCCCACCTTTCGGCCTTTCTTGCCGACAATCTCAATGGGCGTATCTGACGGAATCTCAAGGAGCTTGCGCAGTACAGCCGTCATAGTCTGACCCAAGAATGCCGATACAATAGCCGGCGGAGCCTCGTGCGCGCCAAGCCTGTGGGCATTGTTGGCGCTTGCCACGCTGGCCTTGAGAAGGCCGTTGTGCCTTTGGACGGCAGCCAGGATATTTACAAAGAATGTTACAAACTGGAGATTGCCTTTGGCGTCCTTGCCGGGCGCCAGAAGTTGAACTCCGGTGTCTGTCCCCAGCGACCAGTTGTTGTGCTTGCCGCTTCCGTTGATGCCCTCAAAGGGTTTCTCGTGGAAGAGGACCACAAAGCCGTGCTTCCTCGCGATGCGCGTCATCACGTTCATGATCATCTGGTTATGGTCGTTGGCAAGGTTGGCTTCTTCATAGACGGGGGCCATTTCAAACTGGTTGGGGGCAACCTCGTTGTGGCGTGTTCGTAGGGGAATTCCCAGCGTGAGCCCAGCCACTTCAACATCTTTCATGAACGCGGCCACGCGTGAAGGAATGGCTGCAAAATAGTGGTCGCTCAACTGCTGGTTCTTGGAGGATGAATGCCCCATGAGGGTGCGTCCGGTGAGCATAAGGTCCGGCCTTGCCGCGTACAGGTCCTCATCCACAAGGAAATACTCCTGCTCCCAGCCAAGGTATGAGAACACGCGGTTTACCTTGGGGTCAAAGAGGCGGCAGATAGGCACGGCAGCGTCTGAAACGGCCTTCAGGGCCTTTTTGAGAGGGGTTTTATAGTCCAGCGCTTCTCCTGTGTATGCTATAAATACAGACGGAACACATAGCGTATCGTCCTGGATGAATACCGGTGAGGTTGGATCCCAGGCAGTATATCCGCGTGCTTCAAAAGTGGCGCGGATACCACCGTTAGGGAAGGACGATGCGTCTGGCTCCTGCTGCACAAGGGCCTTGCCGTCAAACTGTTCTATGGAGTCGTGTTTCTCTGCGGTTCCCTCAGTGAGGGGCTGGAACCAGTGGGTTACGTGAGTGGCTCCGTGCTCCAGAGCCCATTTTTTCATTCCGGCGGCAACTTTGTCGGCCGTCTTGGCATCAAGCGGCTCTTCCTGGTCAATACAGTGGACCAGCCTCTCATATGTGGAGGCGTCCAAGTACTGTTTCATTTTGGAGCGGTTAAAGACTTGAGACCCAAAGAATTCCGGGGTTTTGCCTGCGGGGGTGTCTATTGTGGCGGCCTTCTTTTTAAAGGCGTCCTGCACCACGTCAAATCTTAGATTTCCCATAATGATCAAAAAAATCAATACGGGACTCAAAGTTGGCTATTTTCTCCGGAATAATCAAGAAAAACCGGCATTTTATTTATTTGTGCGTTAACTATAACATTATGAGTTATATGAAACGTATTTTGTCATTACTTGTGATGGGCGCTTTGGCTTTTGCCTGCACCGTCCCGGCCCAGCCGGATCAGAAGCCTCTGGGCCAGGATGAGCAGAATTCCGGGGAAGACACAAACCCGGCATTCAAATAAAGGTTCAAACAAGACACACCATAAACGGCAGAACTGATGCAAGGTGGTACATCTAGCAGTACATTCCGCCGTTCACAGCAATAACCTGCCCAGTTACATAGGAAGAGAGGTCGGAGCCCAGATAGAGGGCGGTGTTGGCAATTTCTTCCACCGTGGCGCCACGTTTGAGAGGGATGAGTTTAATGAACTCATCCTTCACTGCTTGTGGCAGGACCTCTGTCATCTCAGTGAGCACATAACCGGGGGCGATGGCGTTGGCGCGGATGCCGCGGGGCCCCATTTCCTTTGCAACGGACTTTGCCATTGCTATGAGCCCTGCTTTTGAGGCCGAATAGTTCACCTGGCCCGGATTTCCCGTTTGGCCGGCGATTGAAGCCATGTTGATGATGCTTCCGCTCCTCTGGCGCGCCATGACGGGCACCACGGCGTGCAGGAAGTTGAAGGCGCTCTTCATGTTCACGTCAATCACGGCGTCCCACTGGGCCTCGCTCATCCTCATCACAAGGCCGTCCTTAGTGATTCCGGCGTTGTTTACAAGGATGTCAATTCGGCCGAATTCCTTTTCAATCTCCGCCACAACCGTCTGAGTCTCATCAAAGTTTGCGGCGTTTGAAGCGTAGGCCTTCACCTTTACGCCATAGGCCGATATTTCGGCCACGGTCTCTTCTGCGGCCTCATTTATTACAAGATCTGTGAATGCGATGCTGGCCCCCTCAGAGGCGAATTTCAGGGCAATGGCTTTGCCAATGCCGCGGGCCGCTCCGGTAATGAGCGCCACTTTTCCGTCTAATAATCCCACTTTATTTTTTACGTTTAGTATGTTTTTCTATTCCGGATACAACCGTAATTACCAGTGAGCCGAATATTCCGGCGGCTACGGAGCCGAGGAGCACGGCAATCTTACCGGCGTCCCTGAGGTGCTGGGTCACTTCCGGGGTAATGTCGGCACCGCCAAAGGACAGGGTGTCTACAAAGATTGACATTGTGAAGCCTATACCGCCAAGGCAGGCGACGGCAAAAAGCATGGGCCAGGAGGCCTTGGAGGGCATTGCGCCAACCTTCAGCTTGATGGCTATCCAGGATGCCAGGGTTATGCCGATGGGCTTTCCAAGGAGGAGTCCCAGGAAGATTCCAAGGCCGACTCCGCCAAGGGCGGGATTCCACTGGAATACGTTGAAGTAAGAGAGGTCCGTGATTTCCACGCCTGCATTTGCAAGGGCGAACACCGGCATTATGAAGAAATTCACGATGGGGTTCAGCTTGTGCTCCAGGCGGTAGGACGGCGGGATGGTCTTTGTGGTGAGGCCGGAGAGGCGCCTTAGGTAATAGCGCTGCGGGCCGTTGGGGAAGGCCTCGGAGGTGGACACCTTTTCACTTTCCACAAGGCCCTCGAAGAGGATTTTTGCCCTGCGGTGGAACTTTGCCTTGTTGTAGCGTGCGTCCATGGGGATGAGAAGAGCAATGACCACACCTGTCATGGTGGCGTGGATGCCGCTGTAGTAGAACAGGAACCACACTATGATTGCGGGCACAATGTAGTATGCCACCCTCTTTTCTCCAAGTTTCTTCTCAAGGAATACAAACAGGATCACCACAAGTGAAATGGCAAGCAGCGGCAGGTTTATGTTTCCGCCGTAGAAGAACGCCACCACAAGTATGGCTATGAGGTCGTCGGCAATGGCAAGGGCGGTAAGGAACACCTTCAGGGATACCGGAACTTTGTCTCCCAGGATGGAGAGGATACCAACCGCAAAGGCAATGTCCGTTGCAGTAGGGATGCCCCAGCCGGATGCCGCTGCGGTGCCGTGGTTTACAATTGCATAAATGGTTGCAGGCACCACCACGCCGCCGAAGGCCGCAATGACGGGGAGAATGGCCTTCTTGAAAGAAGACAGTTCTCCGCACACCACTTCACGCTTGATTTCCAGGCCCACGGTGAAGAAGAAAATCACCATTAGGATGTCGTTGATGAACTTCTCCATGGTCATTCCGCGCGGGAAGTACCAGTCTACAAGGCCGTCCGGGGACGCCAGGTGCATGGTGAATTCCGTGTGGAGGAAGTTGTGGTAAATAGTCTTTGTGAACGGAAGGTTTGCAAGAAGCATAGCCACCGCCACGCATGCAAGGAGCACTACGCCGTTTGCCCACGGCTGTTTCTTGAAACTCTGCTGTGAAATCTGGAAGTTCCTTACCTCCTTGTTCCACCAATAAATAGGAATCAGTGCCATAGTCTATCCAAACAGGTATTTATGCTGCTCTTCAGTGAGCGTGTCTATTTCAATGCCCCAGTGGGCCAGTTTCCTGCGGGCAATGTCCTCATCCACTTCCCTGGGAACATTATTAAGTTTACGTTGGAGGCGTCCTTTGTTCTCTGCCAGGTACTTTGCGCTCATGGCCTGGATAGCGAAGGACATGTCCATGATTTCCGCGGGGTGGCCGTCTCCGGCGGCAAGATTCACCAGCCGGCCTTCGGCAATGATGAAAATGCGCCTGCCGTTTTCAAGGGTGTAGGCCTCAATGTTGCCCCGGGCGGGAGCGTGGCTTACGGCCATTTCCCTCAATTTTGCCACTGCAACCTCCACGTCAAAGTGCCCGGCGTTGCAGCAGATGGCGCCGTCTTTCATGAGAAGGAATTCTTCAGGGCCGATGACGTTGTCGCAGCCCGTGACCGTCACGAAGATGTCTCCAACCTTGGCGGCCTGTTTCATGGGCATCACCTTGAAGCCGTCCATTACGGCCTCCATTGCCTTTATGGGGTCTACCTCCGTTACGATTACGCTGGCGCCCATGCCTTTTGCGCGCATTGCGACGCCCTTGCCGCACCATCCGTAACCGGCCACCACCACATCCTTGCCTGCCACTATGAGGTTTGTGGTGCGGTTGATGCCGTCCCAAACGCTTTGGCCGGTGCCGTAGCGGTTGTCAAACAGGTGCTTGCAGTCTGCGTCGTTGACCAGCATCATGGGGAAACGGAGTTTTCCGGCGGCGTCCATCGCCTTGAGCCGAAGGATGCCGGTGGTGGTTTCTTCACAACCGCCGATGACTCCTGGAATGAGTTCCGGGAATTCGTTGTGGAGGGTTGTGACAAGGTCTCCGCCGTCGTCGATTATGATGTTGGGACCAACCTCCAGGACTCTGCGGATATCCTCGAAGTACTCCTTTTCATTGCAACCGTGGATGGCGAAGACGCTCAGGCCTTCGTGAACAAGGGCCGCTGCAACGTCGTCCTGGGTGCTCAGGGGGTTGGAGCCCGTGATATACATTTCCGCGCCGCCTGCTGCAAGGACCTCGCAGAGATGGGCGGTTTTGGCCTCCAGGTGCACGCTGAGGGCAACCTTCAGGCCCTTGAAAGGCTGTGATTTGCGGAAATCCTTCTCAATGGAGTCCAGTAGCGGCATGTGGCTGCGGACCCAGCTGAGCTTCAGCTCTCCGCTTTCCCATAGGTTTATGTCTTTGATGTGGCTCATAAGGTCACAAAGTTACTAAAAAACTTGCTAACTTTGCACATATGGAACTGTTTTATGCCCACCACACAGATTCCGGAGTCTGCACTCTGGATGCCGAAGAAAGCGCCCACTGCATAAGGGTGCTGCGCCACCGCACAGGTGATCTTATAGATGTGATAGATGGCCAAGGGACGCTGTTTCATTGCCGCCTTTCCCAAGACAATCCCAAAGGTGCATCGGCCGTAATCCTCTCTGAAGAGCGCAACTGGGGTTCAAGGCCATACACCCTTACAATAGGCTGCTGCCCCACAAAAAACAACGACCGTTTTGAGTGGTTTGCAGAAAAGGCCACTGAGGTGGGTGTAGACCGTATTGTACCACTTATCGGAGACCGCTCGGAGCGCAAGGTCTATAAGACGGACAGGGCCCTCCGCATTGCGCTTTCGGCCACAAAACAGTCCCTGAAGGCCCGTATCCCGGAAATTTCGGAGCCTGTTTCTGTGAGATCCTTCGTCGCTGCTGCTCCTCAGGATGACAAGGAGGGCACCCGGGCATCCCTTCGCCTCATTGCCTACTGCTTTGAGGATGATGCCCACCCCCGCCGTAGTATCAAGGAGGCCCTGCAGGAGTTCAAAGGGACGGATGTCACGGTCCTGATAGGCCCAGAAGGGGATTTCTCCCCGGAAGAAGCTGCCCTTGCTCTGGATGAAGGCTATATCCCCGTTCACCTTGGGCCTTCACGGCTACGTACAGAAACCGCCGCAGTAACGGCTACTACGGCGGTGTATCTGCACTATCTTGGTGTCTAAATGTCCTTGTGAAGTTTCTTTGAAATCTTCATGCTGACTCTGAGGGACTTGAGGTCGCTTCTGGAGATTTCCGACTCTCCCATGTGAAAGCCCTGGGGGAAGGTGAAGCTGAGGTGCTTCCCAAGGATACCCTTGTGAAGGGTGCACAGGGCCGTTTTTCCGCCGAAGCACTCGAATTCCCGCTGCGCCCCGTTGTCCTCCTTGAACATTTCAATGAGCTGGTTGATAGTTTCCATTGCCTCTTCATAGGTTTCGCCTATAAACAGCGTGGCGGCATCCAGGGAGGTGAACTCGCTGGAGCTGTCCCCAATGGATAGACTCAGAGAACCCGTGACACGGCCCACGTTTAGGTAAAAGGCGGGATTGCCTTCCATGTCCTTTACCTTGTACAGGGTGAACTGCTTGTCGTTGTTCTCAATGGAGGCAAGTTCCAGGCTGGCTCCGGCAGGGATGTCCTTCTGGGCATATGCCGAAATTGCCATCAGTGCGATGGCAATTGTAACAAGAAGCTTTTTCATAGGTGGCTTGTAATTACTTGAACCACTCTGTGATATGGTCTTTTGCGTAGAGGTAGTAAACCAGAAGGCCGATCCAGCTGGTGAGAAGCACAACCACGCTGCAGATAATCTTTCCAACCAGGGAAATGGGTTTCTTGAGGATGTCAAGAACGGCCAGGATTGAAAGGACAATACCGGCGATGTAAATAATTGTAGAAAGCATAATTATATAGGTTTAAATTGTTTCCGGTCACAAATATAACAAAAAATATGCTAGATGATACCAAGTTCCTGCAGCACGTAGTCCTGGTGGGCGTAGTGCTCAAGAATCCATAATACATAGCGTATATCCACGCAAACGCACATGTTGTAGCCGGGTACGGACTCAAAGTTGGAGGCCAGAGACTCTTTGTTGCCGTCAAAGGCAAGGCCGATGAGCTCTCCGCGGGCGTTGAGCACCGGTGAGCCGGAGTTGCCGCCCGTTATGTCAAGGTCCGTGAGGAAGTTCACGGGGAAGTCTGCGGGCGGAAGGGTGTCACGGAAGGCGTCAGGGTAATGGAAGTCGTAGTTGGTCATGGAGTACTTCTGCCGAAGCCCGGCCGCGGTGCTCTGCCAGTGCGTGTAGACGCCGTCCCACGGCTTCATGGGCTGGACTCTTCCGTAGGTGAGCCTCATGGTTGAATTGGCATCCGGGTACTGCGGGATCCCAAGGGCCGAAAGATGGCGGTAGCGGGCCCTGACATAGTTACGGCGCAGTTTTCCGGGATCAGCAACATGGTTTTCGGCCTCATTGAGAGTGACAATATTGAGGTCCCTCACATAGCGGTACAGAGGGTCTTCCTTTATGTTAAGGGAGCCGGTGGATACGCAGGAGCTGTCCCAAAGCCAGTCGGCCATGGCGGTGTAGTCCGTCCCAAAACGCTCCTTGAGGGAGGTGTGGAACTCCGGCAGGAACTCAGGCCTAATGTGCGTAAAGAATTCCTCCACGGAGAACCTTAGGAGTTCCCTTTCAACTCTGGGGTCGGTTTCGGCAAGGGCCTGGTTAAGGGCCTTTCGGCAGTCGGAGGTGTCCTTCGCACTGCCCATACGCATGAGATAGCGGGAAATTATGAGGCCGCGCAC
>JAFVDC010000112.1 GCA_017478685.1 Bacteroidales bacterium
AAACTTGAACCCGCATTGAAATACTGCATGGCTGAAGGCCGCCACAAAGTAAAGCTCATCTGGCGCAACCCCAAGCCCGACACCTATCTCCTCAGGATCAACGCAATTGAGTACTACAGCGAAAGACAGAATGAAGATACGTATTACCATAATTAGTGCACTCCTGTTCCTTGCAGCCTGCACCAAGGCCCCAAAGGTGCCCTATGGCCAGACCGTCACCCTTGACGAGGCAACCCTCTTGGACAAGATCAAAGGCGGATGGTATGGCCAGACCATAGGCTGCACCTACGGCGGCCCCACGGAGTTCAAGTACAAGGGCGGGCTCATCATGGACGAAATCCCCATCCCTTGGTACGACGACTACATCTACGACACCTACATTGAGGACCCCGGCCTCTACGACGACGTTTACATGGACCTCACCTTCATGGAAACCATGCTGAAAGAGGGTCTGGACGCGCCCGTGGAGTCTTACGCCAACGCCTTCGCCTATGCCGACTACAAGCTGTGGCACGCCAACCAGGCCGCCCGCTACAATATCCTGAGCGGACGCGGCGCCCCGGAAAGCGGGCATTGGAAGTACAACCCCCACGCAGATGACATAGACTTCCAGATTGAGGCCGATTTCATTGGTATGCTGTATCCAGGCCAGGTGAACAAGGCAAGTGAACTCAGTGACCGGATAGGCCACATAATGAACTACGGAGACGGATGGTACGGCGGCGTGTATATCGGAGCCATGTACTGCCTGGCATATGTCTGCAATGACATTCCCACAATTGTCACGGAGGCCCTCAGGACCATCCCCGAAGGCACCAAGTTCCACAGCACCATCTCCGATGTCATAAAGTACTGGAAAAAGTATCCGAATGACTGGAAACAGTGCTGGTTTGAAGTAACCAACCGCCACGCCAACGACGTCGGATGCCCGGAAGGCGTATGGAACGGGTTCAACATAGACGCCACCATCAATTCCGCATTTGTCGTTATCGGCCTTCTGTACGGAGAGGGAGATTTCCTGAAGACAATGGACATCTCCACCCGCTGCGGAAACGACTCCGACTGCAACCCGGCTTCGGCCGCCGGAATACTTGGCGTCATGTACGGCTACAACGCCATCCCCGACTATTGGAAGAAAGGGGCGGAGCGCATCAAGGACATCCCCTTCCCTTATACCGACCTTTCCCTTGAACAGGTGTGCAAGGAGAACTTCAACCTGCTCCTAACCTGCAACGAAACAGACCGAAACAGCATCTTATTTACTGTGGAAGAGCCTGAAACCGTACGCTATGAGCAAAGCTTCCAAGGAATTGTACCCGTGGAGAAAAGAGTGCTCAAGAAAGCTTTCACCACATCTGTGAAACTGAAGTTCAAGGGCAACGGCATTGTGGTGGAAGGCAGCGTCCGGAAAACCGGCCATGCAGACGACAGCTACGTAGCGTCTGTCACGGCCCTTCTTGACGGAGAAGAGATTGAACACTTTACCATGCCAATTGACTACATCAAGCGGAAATACGAGATTTTCAGTGCCTACTGCTTTGAAAGCGGGGAGCACACCCTCACCCTGCGCCTTGAAAATCCCCACCCGGATTATGAACTGTATGCACAAGAAATGGTTGTCTATGATAAGGAATAATATCATAATTGCAGTGGCAACACTTCTTGCCCTCACTTCCTGCGGATGTTCAAACAAGGCCCGGAAGGATGTCCCTGAACCGTCCGGCAGTTTTGTAAGGATGACAGGCGGCATACAGGTTCAGACCAGCATCCTGAACCTCCCCGTCCCCATCTCCGTGCTGCTGCCAAAGTCCTATGTTTCCGAGCCCAACAGGAAATACCCCGTAGTGTATATGCTGCACGGCCTTGGAGACACCCCGGAATCCTGGAACGATTCCTGGCTCCGAGTCCAGTACACCATAGAAAGCCTGGAGGAAAACGGACTGGAAGACATGATATATGTATTCCCTTCCGGATACAAGACCTATTACTGCAACCGCTTTGACGGCAGCTATCCTTACATGGACATGTTCGTCAAGGAACTCATCCCCTTCATAGACAAAACCTACCGCACTATCCCCGACAGGGAGCACAGGGCCGTCACAGGATACTCCATGGGCGGATTCGGCGCATGCGCGCTTGCACTTAAGCATCCTGATCTGTTTGTTGCATCGGCTCCTCTTTCAATGTCGTTCAGGACAGACGAGCAGTATATGACAGAGTCCCAGGATGGTTGGAACAGCCAGTGGGGACGCATCTTCGGAGGCTCCGGCCAAACCGGCGCAGCCAGGATCACGGACTACTACAAGGAGCACTGCCCGTTTTACCAGTTCGTCCCCGAGAACAAAGAGGCCCTGTCTTCCGTCCACTGGTATTTCACCTGCGGGGACAACGAGGAGCAGCTCCTCATCGCAGGAGACAACCTCCACGCCCAAATGCGTGAAGCCGGCATAGAGCATGAGTACAGGGTTGGGGACGGCGGCCACGAAGGCGGTTACTGGCGTACGGCCCTCCAGGAGGTGCTGCCAATGTTCAGCCACTACATGAGCGGCTCTTCAATGTGGTCCGAGACCTCTGAGAAGCCGGATGTCAAGCCCCTTGACTTTGACAAGGCCTTCGTATCCAAGGATTATGCTTCCGGAAGCGGCACCCTTGCCCTTCTGGTGCATTCCGGGCTGGACAAGGCCACGCTTGGAAAAGTTGTATCGGCCCTGGACAAATCCGAGTACAACAAGGCGTTTGTCATCTACCCCTGCGACATTTCCGTAAAGGACCTGCCGCAATGGATTGAGGAGGCCGATTCCAAGTATCCTTCGGCAAAGCGCATATGCGTGACGGTGGGCACCGACGGCACCCCGGCACTGGAGAATGCCGGAGAGTTTGAGCGCTGCATCTTCATAGACACGCCTTTCTCCACGGCTCCGGCTTTGACAAAGGAGCAGGAAGTGTATTTCGCCACCACCGACGACGCCCCCGGATATGCCGGGATGAACGCCCTGTACAATGCCTGCAAGGCATCCGAGGCTACATTTGAATACAGAGTTCTGAACTCCTGCGGAAATGAGGCCGACGACTGGATAATCAGTATTAAATCTATTATATCAACTATCATTTATTAACCCTTTAATCACTAACACTTATGAAAAAGTTATTCTTTTTTGTGATGGCAGCCGTGACTGTACTTACAGTCTCCTGCAAAAAAGCCGGTCAGGACGACCAGAAGGAGCCGGAAGGCCCCAAGTACCGCATTGCCACCCTCGCATACTGCGACGGTAATAACCTTGAAAAACCCGATGACGCCGGTTGGTACGACACCTGGTACTACACCTATGACGACCAGGGCCGTGTCATTGACGTAGACCGCAAGGACGGCGACAAGAAACACTTCACCTTTACGTATGAAGGAAACAAAGTTACGATTTCACGCAAGGATGGTCAGAGGAATTTTATCCTGACACTTAACGACAAGGGGGTATGCACCTCCATCACTGACGATGTAAAAGACCCGGAAGAATGGGGCCCTTATCAGGAGACCGCCGTATTCGAGTATGACGCCACCCTACGTCCCACCAAGATCACCAAGGAAGGCGAGCTCCGCTCAGAACTCACCTGGAGAGACAACTGCCTGGTTTCCTGGACAAAGGCAAGGGAAGACAACCGCAAGCGCAGCTTCACCTACAACACCACCAAGAACATAGGCGACCTTCACGCCATCTACAGCGAGGCTATCGATCCGCCGGCACGCTGGCTCTATGAGACCGGTCTGTTCGGCCACGGCCCCGAGTACCTCCCTGCAACCAGCGTTTGGGAAGATGACCCCGAGAACGGCAGCACCATCACCTGCGAGGTTGACGAGAACGGTTATTGCGTATCCGAGAAAAAGACTTTCCCCGCCGATTCAGAGGGCAAAGTCTGGACCGAGTACTTTTTAATCACCTGGGAAGAGATCAAGAAATAATCTCCAACTTTTCACTGAACAGCCACCCGCACCACGGGTGGCCGATTTTTTTGCTAAGGTGGCAAAGAAATGTTATCTTTGCATGATTGTATCAAAGAATATATGGAAAGCCCCAAAAGAACTAAAATCAAGGCTCTGCTCCAGATGGAGCCGGGCGTGGAAGTGCTGGCCAAAGGATGGGTACGCACTAAGAGAGGAAACAAACAGGTGAAGTTCATCGCCCTCAACGACGGCTCCACCATCAACAATATCCAGATTGTAGCAAATACGGAACTCTTTGACGAGGAGCTCATCAAGCGCATTACCACCGGCGCATCCCTGGCCGTCAAAGGACAGCTGGTAGAGTCCGTGGGCAGCGGCCAGGCCGTGGAAATCCAGGCTTCGGGAATCGAGGTCCTGGGAGACTGCGACCCCATGCGCTTCCCCCTCCAGAAAAAGGACACCACCCTTGAGTACCTCCGCAGCGTCGCCCACATGCGTCTCAGGACCAACACCTTCGGCGCGGTTCTCCGCATCCGCAACGCCATGGCCTTCGCCATCCACAAGTTCTTCAATGAAAAGGGCTTCGTGTATCTCCACACCCCGCTCATCACGGAATCCGATGCCGAAGGCGCAGGAGACATGTTCCAGGTAACCACCATGGACCTCAAGAACATCCCCCTGGACAAGAAAGGCAATGTGGACTTCTCCAAAGACTTTTTCGGCAAAAAGACGTCCCTGACCGTGTCCGGGCAGCTGGAAGGTGAACTGGGCGCCACAGCCGTAGGCGAAA
>JAFVDC010000113.1 GCA_017478685.1 Bacteroidales bacterium
AGCGGCATGCTTTCCTCCATCATCGTTCTCAGGATTGTTTCGGCCCTCAAGAAGCAGGGAATCAAACTCTCAGAGGAAATGGACCGCCTTACCCGCTATGAGAATTCCGGAGAAATCAACTACAAGGTTGAGGACAAGAAGGGCGCCATGGATGCCGTGAAGGCCTATTTCGAGTCCAAGGAAACTCCCACCAAGGTGATGGACTTTGACGGCTACCGCCTGGAATTCCCCGGCTGGTGGTTCAACATCCGTCCTTCCAACACGGAGCCCTACCTCCGCTTCATCTGCGAAGCAACTTCCAAGGAAACCCTCAAGGAGAAGATCTCGGAGGCCGATTCCATCATCGTTGGCAAGTTTGGCGGAAAACGTTGAGGCCGGATGAGAAGACTGTTAATGATACTGGCAGGTTTGGCGGCCGCCTTTTCGGCCTTTGCCCAGGATGAAGACCGGCAGGCCGATTCCCTGAGGTACAGATTCGGCCGTCAAACCGTGCAGTCCTCGAATAAAAAAGGCACTCCGTATGCCGATACCCTTGATACCGGAAACCCCGCCGTGAAGGTGGTCCTGTACAATAACGGCACCTACCGCTATGTGAAAGACCCCTCCATGGTTGTGGAAGACAGTGTTTTCACGGCTTTCTGGGACACCAAGACCGTAAATCCGTACAGGGAAGAGCCCAAGGATATCCCGGACCGCTTTTCAATATGGGTGGTGGATTCACTGGATTCCTACTGCTGCCCCAACCAGGTGAAGCCCCGTTCTCTTTACGGTTACCGTCACGGGCGCCGTCACCAGGGCATAGACCTGCCTTATCCAACCGGCACTCCGGTTCCCGCAACCTTTGACGGCAAGGTTCGCATCTCCGACTATGTGGGAGGTTACGGCAACCTTGTGGTGATACGCCACGCCAATGGCCTGGAAACCTTCTACGGCCATCTTTCGCGCCGTGACGTCAGTGCCGGAGACTGGGTCAATGCCGGGGACATTATCGGCCTTGGAGGCTCCACGGGCCGCTCCACCGGTCCGCACCTTCACTTCGAAACCCGCTATTACGGCGCCGCCTTCGACCCCCAGTGGCTCATAGACTTTGAAACCGGAACGCTTCGGCACAGGCTCCTGAAAGTGCGCTCATGGTACTTCAATCCCAACCAGAGATATGTCCAGAGCGTTGACGACGAAGACGAGATTTTCCGCACCGACGAAGAAGACAGCATTGCCGCCGAAGAACAGGCCAAGAAAGAGGCTGCCGCCCGTGCCGCCGCCGAAGCCGCCGCAATGCGCTATCACACGGTCCGCTCCGGCGATACCCTTTCCGGCATCGCCCGCAAGTATCACACCTCCGTGCGTGAACTCTGCCGCCTCAACGGCATAAAAGAATCCTCCATCCTACGCGTTGGACAGCGTCTACGTGTCCGCTAGCTAAGAAAATACCGGCCCCCGGGGCCGGCGGGGGATAATAGGGGGCAGAGCCCCCTCAAAAGCAAAAAGGCGCGTAGGCCTAGCGGAGTTTGCTATTGTAGTGCGGATGCACCTTGCCTTTAGTGATATTCAGTAATTTACTGGATATCATTTTTTTACGGATGGGGGCGGCGTGGTCCGTGAAAAGGTCTCCGTCCAGGTGCGAAAGCTCGTGCTGGATCATGCGCGCGGCAAAGTTGTCAAACTCCTCCGTCACCTGCACGAATTCCTCGTTGTAGTAGCGCAGCTTTATCTTTTTGGGCCGAACTACATCGCAGTAGATGCCTGGAATTGAGAGGCAGCCCTCAGAGTAGGTGACAGCTTCCTCGCTTTCTTCCAGGATTTCCGGGTTTATGATGGTGCGGCGGAAGTCCTTGAGGTAGGGATATGTGTCAGAGACCACGTCTCCGTCCACAATTACAACCCTTAGGCTCACGCCGATCTGGGGAGCGGCAAGGCCGCAGCCATCGGCCCTCACAAGGGTGTCCTTGAGGTCCTGGACCAGGGCGGTGATGCCGTCACGGTCTTCTATGTCGGCGGGTGCGGCTTTCTGCCTGAGCACCTCTGCGCCGTATAAATATATAGGTTTAATCATAATTCATGTTGTTTTGCCTGGCGGTCAAGGTAGCCTTGCAGGATAATTGCGGCCGAAATGCGGTCTACCTCCGTCTTGTCCCTGCGGCGGGAGGCCTTCATGCCGCCATCTATCATGGCGCGGTGGGCAAGGACGGATGTAAAGCGCTCGTCTTCAAGTGTTATGGGTACGTCCGGGAAGGCTTTCCTGAGGCTTGGGAGGAAGGCGTCCACATGGGCTTTTGCCTCTGAGGGCCTGCCGTCCAGGTTCATGGGATACCCTACCACAAATCCAACGATTCTCTCATTTTGGGCGTAATTTTTGAGATAATCTATTATCTTTGCAGAATGTACGGTATCCAGCGCCTGCGCAAAAATCCCCAAAGGGTCGCTTGCCGCAAGGCCGGTACGTTTGAGCCCGTAATCTATGCCGATTATCCTGTCCATAAATTCCGGGCGCAAAGTTAAGAATAATTATGGAAAGTAAAGATAACAAGGCCAGGAATTTCCGCCTGTCAATGGTGAATGCAAGCACTCATGAGCGCCTGTGGAGCCTCCGCTTCAGCCGCAGGACCATGATCCTTGCCATTGTTTCGGCCGTCCTCATTGTGGTTGTGGGGCTTTTCTGCCTCATAGCCTACACCCCCATAAGAACCTTCATTCCCGGCTATCCGGATGCCTATACCCGCCGTCAGGCCGTCCAGAACGCCCAGCGCATAGATTCCCTTGAAACCCGCATCATCCAGTGGCAGCTCTACTCGGAGAACCTCCGCCGCGTGGTTTCCGGAGAGGAGCCCATCCGCATGGATTCCCTCATCCTCGGGAGCCGCGGGTCTTCGGCCCTTCCTTCGGCCTCTTCCCTGGACCTCCGTGATTCTCTCCTAAGGGCCGATGTCCAGGCCCAGGAGCAGTTTGGGGTGTCTTCCCAGCGCAGGAACCTTCCAATTGAAGCCCAGACCTTCTTCCCGCCCATCAAAGGCGTGGTTTCCAAAGGTTTCGATGCAACCCTCCATCCCTGGACGGACATTACCGCCCCCGCCGGCACCATGGTCATGAGCGTGTTGGATGGCACCGTAATATCCACCGGCTGGGACCAGGACAAAGGCTATTCCATCATTCTTCAGCACCAGGGAGACATAATTTCCATCTACCGCAACAACCAGAAACTGCTTCACAAGGTGGGGGATGCCGTAAAGGCCGGCACTCCGGTGGCGCTTCTGGCATCGTCGCCGTCGCTCACCAAGGGAGACCACCTTCATTTTGAACTCTGGTACGGCGGCCATCCTCAAAATCCCGCCGACTACATTAGTTTTTAGCATGGTAAAGTCAATCGCAATACTGGGTTCCACGGGGTCTATCGGCACGCAGACCCTGGATGTTGTGCGTCAGCACCCGGACAGGTTCTCCGTCTTCATGATTTCGGCCAACAACAACGCAGACCTTCTCATTGAGCAGGCCCGCGCTTTCAGGGTGCCGCATGTGGTAATCTGCAATCCCGCAAAATTCTCCCAGGTGCGTGACGCCCTTCCCGGGGCCGATGTCCGGCTTGGCATAGATGCCGCCTGCGAACTTGTCAAGGACCCTTCGGTTGACGTTGTGGTGGCGGCCATGGTTGGTTTCAGCGGCCTTCGGCCCACTTTGGCGGCAATAGAGGCCTCCAAGACCATAGCCCTTGCAAACAAGGAAACCCTTGTGGCGGCAGGGTCCATAGTTATGGGCGCGGCGGCAAAGCACAAGGCTCCCATCTACCCCGTGGACTCGGAGCATTCGGCCATTTTCCAGTGCCTTCTGGGGGCTCAGGGAAACAAGTTTTCCAGGATTCACCTCACCGCTTCCGGCGGGCCTTTCCGTACCTGGGAGAAGTCCCGTATTGCCTCCGCCACCAAAAATGAGGCACTGAAGCATCCCAACTGGGACATGGGCGCCAAAATCACCATAGATTCGGCCACCATGATGAACAAGGGCTTTGAGGTTATAGAGGCGGCGTGGCTCTTTGGGGCCGATGCCTCCGAGATCAATGTCGTGGTGCACCCGGAGTCCGTGATTCACTCAATGGTGGAGTTCGCAGACGGCGCCGTAATCGCCCAGCTCGGCTGCCCGGACATGAGGCTTCCAATCCAGCTTGCCATGGCATACCCTGAGCGCCTGCCGCTTGAGGGCAAGCGCCTTAGTTTCAGTGAAATGCATGCGCTTACTTTTGAGGCCCCGGACCTTGAAAAATTCCCTTGCCTGGGCCTTGCCTTTGAGGCCATGAAGCGCGGCGGAAACATCCCCTGCGCCATGAATGCAGCAAATGAGGCGGCCGTGGCGGCATATCTTCAGGACAAGATTCGTTTCTACGACATCCCCGACACCGTATCGCGTGTAATGGATGGCGTGAATTTTGTAGCTGAGCCCACCCTGGAGGACATCTTCCGGACCAATGAACTGGCATACGGGATGGCCCGCAGCTAAATGATTGTACTAGTTAAGATACTTCAAGTAATACTTGCCCTTTCCGTGCTCATCATTTTCCATGAGTTCGGACACTTTTTCTGGGCCAGGGTTTTCGGAATCAGGGTAGACAAGTTTTTCCTGTTCTTCGATGCAGGGGGCTTTAAACTCTTCTCTTTCAAGATTGGAGAAACAGAATACGGCATGGGTTGGCTGCCTCTTGGCGGCTACTGCAAGATTGCAGGCATGATAGACGAGTCCATGGATACGGAGCACCTCAAAACGGAGCCCCAGCCGTGGGAGTTCCGTTCTAAGCCCGCGTGGCAGCGGCTCCTTGTCATGAGCGGGGGAGTGCTCAACAACTTTATCCTTGCGGTGGGCCTGTTTGTGGCCATCCTTGCCATCTGGGGCAAGAATTACATCCCCAACACCAATCCGGTGTATGTCAATGAACTTGGGTATGACATGGGATTCCGCACCGGAGACCGCATCCTTTACTTCGACGATTATGCCCCGGAGGATTTCATGGACCTCCAAAGCGACCTTGCGCGCCGCCGGGCCGCCAAGGCCACGGTGCTTCGCGGGACAGACACCCTTGACATCTACATAGACCAGGCCCTCATAGGGGACGTCCTCAACACCCCGGGGATGTTCGACATCGCCATGCCGTTTTACGTAGACAGCGTAATGGCGTCGTCGCCCAATTCGGCCCTCCTTAAGGGAGACCGCATCGTGGGGGTGCTTGGAGAGGACACTCCGTACTTGCAGGATGCCCAGAAGGTTCTGAGAGCCCATCCCGGGGAAAGCCTTCCGCTTACCGTCATAAGGGGAGGGGATTCCCTGAACGTTGATGTCCAGGTGGACTCTTCAGGTATGCTGGGCGTGTTTTTCATGAACACCTATCTGAGGCACCGGGATTACACCCTTGCCCAGGCCATCCCCGCCGGATGCAGCTGGGCCTGGGAGTCCGTAACGGGGTATCTCCGTGACCTGAGGCTTGTGGCCACTCCGTCCACCGGCGCGTACAAGTCCGTGGGAAGTTTCGTGGCCATCGGCCAGGTTTTCCCTTCCTCCTGGAACTGGCACCAGTTCCTCTACATCCTTGCGCTTCTCAGCATAATGCTGGGCGTAATGAACCTTCTTCCCATTCCGGCCCTTGACGGCGGCCACATCGTCTTCTGCATCTATGAGATTTTCACCCGCCGGAAACCCTCCGACAAATTCCTCATGGCGGCCCAGATGGTGGGAATGGTACTGCTGCTGCTCCTTATGTTTGTGGCATTCGGCAACGATATTATGAGATTACTAAGATAAAGAGTTATGAAATACCGTGTTCTGGCATTTTTACTTGCCGTTCTCTCCATTGCGGGGTGCAAAAACGACAAAAAGGGAAACCTCCTTCCAAACGTTAGCGGAAAGGCAGGGGAAGTCCTTGTGGCCATTGAGCGTGAGCAGTGGGAGGGCAACCTTGGTGTGGCCATCCGTGACGTCCTTGCCGCCGATACCCCTTATCTTGCCCAGCGCGAGCCCCTTTTCGCGCTCTCCAACGTACCTCCGGGAAGCTTCACCAACATGTTCAAGATGCACAGGAACCTCCTTCTTGTGAACATCAATCCCCAGAATCAGACAACCGGCGTGGTGTACAAGAGCAACGTGTGGGCACAGCCCCAGGCCGTAGTGCAGATAAACGCCTACGACGAAGACGGCGCCCTGGAGATGTTTGAACACGACTGCGTGCTTATATCGGAGTTCTTCGAGCA